>NZ_FR886626.1:0-57943 GCF_000436575.1 Clostridium sp. CAG:265 | reverse complement strand
TGATACAACTATTGACGACAATGGTCATTTAAAGGAAAGTATTGAAATTCATGAAATATCAGAAAATGACCAAAATGGTCAACCATTGCCACATATAGATGAAGATATAAAAAGTTTTTTTGAATAATATAATAATCAGAAAGGGAGTGTAGCATAATTACTACACCCTTTTATTTTACCTTTCATCAGATAAGCCAATAAGATAATCAACACTTACCTTAAATACTCTAGCAATTTTAATAAGAGTATGAGTTGCTGGAAATAAATCTCCATTTTCATATTTACTTATAGTACTTCTACTAATATTCAATAATTTACCTAATTTATATTGGGTATAATTACATTCCTTTCTTAATTTGTAAAATCTTTCACTAAAAAAGTGATACATATTATTCCTCCTTTGTAATATAACGTCAAAATGTTCAAAACTAGAACATTTTTTTGCTAAAACTATATATTTTTAACAAAAAAATTATGCTAGAATAAACCTGCCAAAACAAATGAAAGGAGAAAATATAAAAATATGATAAAGCCACCGATTTCACGTATGGGAGGTAAAAGTAAATTAAGAAACAAAATAATTAATATGCTGCCAAGTCATACAACATATATAGAGCTATTCTTTGGAGCAGGATGGGTTTATTTTGGGAAAGATAAATCTAAAGTAGAAGTAATCAATGATATTGATAAAGAATTGATAAATCTATTTAAAATAATTAAATATCATACACCAGAAATTAAACGCTTACTAGGATATGAGTTTTCAGGAAGAGATATATTTGAAGAATATAAAAATAGTACATTGGAGCATTTAACTGATATACATAGAGCCATAAGATTTTTATACTTAATAAATAATAGTTTTGCAGGAAAAGGAAAGCATTTTGGTTATGGAACTACAAAAATTCCAAACCAAAAAATATTTTTAACAGAGCATTTAAATGAAATAAAGGAAAGGTTAAACAATACATATGTAGAGAATTTATACTTTGAAAAAATTATTGATAAATATGATAGAGAGGAAAGTTTATTTTTTTGTGATCCACCTTATTTTGAAACTGCTGGATATGATTATGAATTTACAGAAGATGATCATATATTATTAAGGGACAAGCTAAGCAATATAAAAGGAAAGTTTATATTGACAATAAATGATCATGAAAAAGTTAGGGAGTGGTATAAAGATTTTAATATAGAGGAAGTTGATGTTAACTATTCAATATCAAAAGAAAAAAGTGGAAGAGGAAAATATAAAGAGTTAATAATAACTAATTATTAAAGGGAGTATAAAGCACATAGTTATGAAAGAAGAAATTAGCACTAGTGACATATTGAAATTTGGAAATGTAAAAGTTATTATAGAGTATAAAGGTAAACAAGTATTAGTTGATGTACCTAAGGAGCTAAAATACTATATAATAGGATATATGGAAGCAAGAATATAAATTAAAGGGTTAGCTTAATGTTAACCCTTTTACTGTCTTTTTGACTGGATAAGTTGTGCAGTACATTTAAAAAAACATCAAAAAAACACGCAAAAAAGCGTGTTTTTTTATTTTAAATTTATATTTAACCCATCAGCTCCATCCCAAACTATACAATCTATAATTTTTTGCATATATATCTGTTTATCTGTTATATTTAACTTATCCCATTTGGATAATATAAAAATTATACTATCATAAATTGAATCAATATTAGAAGTGTTAAGTGAAAGTAATTTTTTTCTTTCTAAATCAAATAATTGTTTGTTTAAATCTTCATTTTCAAAATGTAATAAATTAATTTTCTCACTTATAATATTTATAGCAGCACCTTCTATAAGAATTAGTTTTTCTGTAAGAGAGTTAATTGATTTAGTATTATTTTCTATAGTTTTTTTTAATATATTTATTTCAGTATCATATTTAAATTGATCATTCACTTTTATATAATTATTTATTAAAGATTTATCTAAAGAAATATCATAAAAAGTATTTAGTAAAGATTCTTCAACATCTAATATCTTTAAAAAACCACTATTACAATTACCACCATTTTTTTTATTAGAGCACCTAAAATATAGAGTTCGTGTACCATCTTTTCTTCTACGACCTGGAGAAACAAACATACCACTACCACATGTACATTTAACTAAATGACTTAAAAAAGTTAATTGGCTAACACGTGGTTTAGCTTCTGTAAATCTTGAGTTAACTTTAATATATGCCTCAATCCATTCATTAGAAGTAACAATTCCTTTATGAAGAGAAACGCTAGCAATCATATTAGAAGATTTAGTAAGTTTTTTGCCATTTTTTCTAGGTCTTCTGTTATAAGCTAAATATCCATTACCATTTTCAATACCAAAAATATTATATCCAATAGATTTAAGAAAAAGAGAACCTTTTTCATCACTTATCATATAAGTTGGATTTTTTAATATATTATTTATTGTTTTAGAACTCATATTCATTTCATTAGCAATTTGATAGCTTGTATATCCTTTACCAGCCATATGAAAAATATTTTTTATAATTGGTATATATTCTTCTATAATTTCTAAATAAACTATAGATTTACCACCGTCAGTTATTTTTACACTTTTATAACCAGTAGGTGGAGTACCACCACTCCAACGACCTAATTTTGCTAACTCAAACATATTGTCTTTAACTCTTTGAGCAATATTAGCTCTTTCCATTTCAGCAATAGAAGAAATCATAGACATCATCATACGCCCTGCTGGAGTATTAGCATCAAATCCTTCTGTTACAGATATTAATTCAATATCATTTAATTTTAATTTTTCAAACATAGTCAAAAAATCTAATGTATTTCTACTTATTCTATCAATTTTGTAAGCAGCAATAATATCAAATTGTTTGTAATCTGCTAACTGCATCATTCTTTTAAAAGCAGGTCTATTAGTATTACCACCACTAAATCCTTCATCCTCAAAAATTTCAAAAGTACATTGATCATATTGCCTTAAAAAGTACTCTTTACAAATATTAATTTGATTTTTAATTGATTCACCTGTATCAGTTTCTTTAGATTTTCTTGAATAGATTGCAATTCTTTTCATATATCCTCCGTATTTAAAATGGTCTGGATGTGCTGCAGCAATTACTGCTAAAAAGGCTGGTGCTGAAGTTCATATATATGAAAAAACAGATTTGCTTTTAGGTCTTGGTAATGTTGGTGGGATAATGAGAAATAACGGTAGATATACAGCAGCTGAAGAACTTATTGCATTAGGAGGAGGAGACCTTATAAATCTTACTGATGTATACTGTACTCATAAAAATATAGATTTTCCGGGTCATAAGCATGCTACATTATATGATGTAAATATTATTGAAGGTAGAGTAAGAGAATATATACTTTCCTTAGACATAAACCTCCATCTAGAAAAGCGTGTTCGTGATGTTGAAATGGAAGATCATAAGATAAAAAGATTGCTATTAAGTGATGAAAGCTATGTTGATGGTGATGTTTTTATTGAAACAACAGGAACTACTGGACCAATGGGGAATTGTTTGCGTTATGGAAATGGATGTTCAATGTGTGTATTAAGGTGTCCATCTTTTGGTCCTAGAATAAGTATTAGTGAAAGATGTGGAGCCTTTGATATTCAAGGTGAGCGTAGTGGTGATGAATTAGGTGCAATGTCAGGATCATGTAAGCTTGCAAAAGAAAGTTTATCTGAAGATATTAGAAAAGAATTAAATGAAAAGGGAGTAGTGGTTCTTAAAATTCCAAAAGAGGATGTTAATTATAAAAAACTTGGTACAAAAGTATGCCAACAATATGCTTTAAAGGAGTTTGCTGAAAATATTGTGCTTTTAGACACAGGACATGCAAAGCTAATGACAACTTATTATCCACTAGAAAAGCTTAGAAAGATTATAGGATTAGAATATGCTAAATATATTGATCCTTACGCTGGAAGCAAAGGAAACTCCGTAAGATATCTATCTGTTGCTCCAAGGACTAATGATCTTAAAGTTGATGGAGTTGATAATCTATTTTGTGCAGGAGAAAAAAGTGGCTTATTTGTAGGTCATACTGAAGCCATATGCACTGGAAGCTTAGCAGGACATAATGCTGTAAGACTTGCTATAGGAGTACCTCTTCTTATATTACCTACTTCAATTGCCATTGGAGATATAATTTCATATGCTAATGAAAAGGCTAAAACAAGAGATGGAAGAAAGAATAGATATACTTTTGCTGGTGCAGAATATTTTAAGCATATGCAAGATATTGGATTATATACCCTTGATAAAGATGAAATTAATTTAAGAATTAAGAAGTTAAATCTTAATAATATATTCAATCTAAAACTAATATAAAAAGAGTCAATTTTTATTATACAACAAAGAGGACGGTAGATAGATTTGTGTAAAATACAAATCTGCCTACTGTCTTTTTATACGATTAGTTGGTAGTTTTGGAATAATATACTATATAAATTTTAAGAGGATTTTTTATGACAAGAAAAAATGACATCAACATTAGTATTTCTAGATAATAAAAAATATTACTGGAAATCAAAATTACCAGTAATATTTGATTTATAAGAAACTATATTCCACAAAATTATCTATAGTCTCGCAGATAGTTTTTATATTTTACAAAACTATCTGCTCTTATGTTTAAAAAATTAATTGTTTAGTATATTAGTTGAAAAGCCGTTTTTTCCATTTTCTTTTACAGTATATAAGATTTCATCTGCTTTTTGATATAGTTCAGTAAAATTTATATTATCTTTAGTAAATACAATTCCTATGCTCAATGATATATTTTGGCTAATATCATTATAAGTTACAGTCTTATTCATAGTATTACATAAGTTAGTTGCAATTTTAGATGCAACATGCAAATTACTAAAATCTAAATCCTTCATAAACACTATAAATTCATCACCACCCCAACGACCAACTATATCACTTTTTCTAAATAGACGTTTTAAATTGTCAGCTAAATCCTTTAGTACATCATCACCAATTTTATGACCTAAATTATCATTTACACCTTTAAAATTATCTATATCTATAATAAAAAATGCACCATATAAGTCATTAGATTTATTCTCAATATAATTACTTATTAGCTCTTTACATGCTCCACGATTAAATATTCCTGTTAATGAATCTGTTTCGCTTTTCTCTTTTAAAAGGCTATTTTGTTTATTTTTATTTTGTAATCTAATTTTCATAATTATATAGGTTGATAAAGATGTTATAACTAATATTGATATTATAAATATCATCACTTCAATATAATTTGAATATATAAATGATTGTAAGGTGATTTTGTTTTTAGTATATAATGTGTTTTTATAAACAATAGTATTTAACTCTTCAGCAGAAATACTATTTATAATTTTATTTATAATTCTTAAAAGTAGTACATCATTATTATTTGATAATCCAATACATAAATCATTATTTAATTTATTTTTATATATAACAGATATGTTTTTATAATATTTTTCTCTTGTATTAGATTCTATACTATATAAATCACCATAGGTATAATCAGCAGTTCCTTTGTTTACTGCATTTATACAATCTTCAATATTATCGTAGTAAATAATTTTGCTACTATCAATATTTTCTATAGATATATCTAAATCATATAAATACTTTTTAGGTAGTGCTAATATTTTATCAGATTCATCAGCATTTACAGTTAATTTATTTTCTATTTTAAAAATAGGGGATGAAATATATGATTTTGTCATATATAAGTTGTATTCATCCATAAAACTGTAATTATTAGGGATTCCAATCAAAATATCTGCTTTGTGTTCTTTAATAAAATTAAGTGCTTCTTCAAAGCTATCAACTACTTGAAGTTCTATATCTATATTTAACTTTTTAGAAATAATATTAGCTATATCGATAGAAATTCCTTCAGGTTTTTTATTTTTAGAATTCCAGTTTTGAAGAGGAGCAAAGTTATTAACATATACAGCTTTGATTTTTTTTATGTTTTTTAAGAATTCCATTTCATCATGAGTTAAACTTAAATGATAGTTATCCTCAACTTGAAAATATTTATTGTATAAAGATATACTGTAATTAGGACTTATTTGTCTTATTTGTGAAATTGAATAATTAAGCTCTTTTATTATTGCATCATTTCCTTTTGTAGTAGCAAGATAGTATGGTCTTGATGCAAATTTTGTTACAACTCTTTCATCTTTAGATAATAGTAAGTCCTTTGCTAAAATAGCATCAATTTCTTTATTTTTTAAAGCTGTATGTAATAAATTATCTGAATTTTTATCATATTCAATAATTTTTATATTTTTTATGTTGTTATTCTCACAAAATTTATAGAATTTATCTATAGCTGATGATCCTTCTACAACTCCAACAGTAATATTGTTTAAAGTTTTAAAGTCAGTTTCAACTATGGTGGTATTGTTTTTTAGTACAGAAATGGTATAATAAGATGCTCCTATATCATATTCAGGAAAATCGAATAGTGTTTCTGTAAAATCATTTTTTAACATTGCACCAGCAAGATCAATTTCTCCATTCATTAATTTAGTAGTTATTTCATCTGGTGTACATTCTATAAAATTATATTTCCATCCAGTAAATTTTGATATTTCCATCAAATATTCATATAAATATCCAGTATATTTACCATCTATAAATTTTGAAAATCCGTCCACTTCTGAAAATCCTACATTTATAGTATTATCTTTAGCATAAGCTATTTGTAAAGGATAAAAATTCATTATATACGTTAGTAATAAAAGTATAGTTGCAAAAATTATTTTTTTCATAGAATATTCTCTTTCTTATTTAAGATTATTGTTTTATATTATTCTTTATAATTAGTTTTTTCAAATCTTCATTATTATATTTTTTATTCATAAATATATAGCATAATTAAACTCTCCTTAATTCATTTGCACTCAAACATTGAAAAATGTCGATATATATAGTATATTATTTAAGTATAATGTATATTGTTTTGGTTATTTTGTAAAGTTTTTAAATAAAAATAAATATTTTTTAAATGTAGAAAAGGAGTAGTATGGAAAAGTATACAATTATAATGTGTTTTTTGTTAGTTATAAGTTATTTTATAGCTAAAATTAATTTAAGTTATAAAAAAGGTATAATATTGGTAAATACTGTTGTTTCAATAACTTATATAATCTGGAGAATAACAGTTATTCCAATTCATAGTGGTGTTTTTAGTTTTGTAATTGGTGTAATGCTTTATAGTGCTGAATTTTTAGGATTGATAGCATTTTTTAATTTTCAATATTTATTTTATAAAAAATATAAATTAGAAGTTAAGACATTGGATGTTTATAAAAATGAGGAAATTCCATTTGTAGATATTCTAATATGTACATATAACGAACCACTATATTTATTAGAAAAAACAATAGCAGCATGTATAAATTTGCATTATCCACAAAACAAATTTAAAATACACATATGTGATGATGGTATAAGACAAAAGTTAAAAGAATTATGTGATAAATATGATATAAACTATATTACAAGAAATGATAATGCTGGTGCAAAAGCTGGTAATATAAATAATGCACTTAAATTTATAAAAGGAGATTTATTTGTTGTATTAGATGCAGATATGATTCCTAAAAAATGTTTTTTATCTAAAACAGTTGGATATTTCTCCAATGAACATTTAGCATTTGTTCAAACTCCACAGGTTTATTATAATAAAGATATGTACCAATATAATTTATCTAAAAATATACCAAATGAGCAAGATTTTTTTATGAGAGATATTCAAGAAGCAAGAGCTGCTCATAATGCAGTCTTACATGTTGGTACAAATGCTGTATTTAGAAGAAAATATATAAATGAGATAGGTGGATATCCAACATATTCTATAACAGAAGATATGGCAGTTGGAATGATGTTGCAAGCTAAAGGATATGATTCTATTTTTGTAAATGAAGAATTAGTATTAGGTTTGAGTGCTGTTACTTTTGAAGAATTAGTTAAACAGAGGGACAGATGGTGTAGAGGGAATCTACAAGTTTTAAAGCATTTTAATCCTATATTTATGAAGGGATTAAGTTTTTCACAGAGAATAGCCTATTTTGATGGTGCTGTATATTGGTTTTCAAATTTACAAAAAATGATATATATGATATGTCCAATCATTTTTCTTATTACTGGAAGATTAATAATAGATTCATCCTTAATTAATCTATTAATGTTTTATATTCCTTTTATATTAGGAAATATATTAATTTTTGAAGTATTATCCCCTAAAACAAGAAGTGCAAAGTGGAGTCATTATTATGATATTGCTATGTCACCACATTTGAGTTTATCTATATTAAAAGAACTTATTGGATTAAAAATTAATTTTAATATTACATCAAAAGAAGTTATACAAAACAAGAGACATTTTCATTATAAGATAGTTATACCACATATATTAATTATAATTGTAACTATAATATCATGGATAATATCTACAAGGTCATATATATATAATAATATAAGCGTAGGAGCATATATACTAAATATGGCATGGAGTATATATAATTTCATAGGTATTGGAGTTTCTTTATATGTAGCATATCAAAAACCAATATTTAGAACCAGTGAAAGGATTATGATAACTGAAAATATTGTTGTAGAAATAAGTAATGATTATGGTTCAACACAAGGAAATCTAATTGATATATCTGAAATTGGAGTTGGAGTAAGATTACATAATATTAACGAAAATATTCTGAAAGTTAAAGATAATATTATGCTTGATTTAAATAAAACTAAATTTGAATGTGAAGTAATAAGAACTAGTAACGATTTTGTTGCATTAAAATTCAAAAAAATATGTCCAAGCCAAATGAAAATTATTATGAGTATTTTTACTGATAATATGAGTCCATATTATAAAATTAAATAGAAGATAAAATAATATTCTATAGTTAAAAACTAAAAGAGAATTCTAATGCGAATTCTCTTTTAGTTTTTAACTATGCTGTTATAAGTTTATAACATGATAAGCGCAATTCACCATTAGGCGAAGTTCGAATAAACCACTGATAATTGCTATTACTGTATGTTTGCTTTTTTATCTCCGAAAGTTCACAAGAGGTGACTACTGGAATATAGTAGTACAGAATCGTATCCTTTTGCAAAGTTATAAAAACTGTAGCTTCATAGTCAGTAAAATAATCTGTTAATGTATCAAGACAAATTTCAATATACTCATCAGTAACATCAAATTTACATTCATATTCTTGGCGAGTTTTAATATTTTGTAATATTACACTCATCTTAGAAAAATCTTTTAGTTCTAATTTAGAATAATATAAAAATATACTGTTTGAAATTTTAACAAATTTTTTTACTTTTAATCTTTTATTAGGAAAATAAATCAATGATTTGTGATTTTCTAGTTCATTAATTTCTATCATTTGGTGACTCCTTTCTATATATTATAAATATTTTAATGATATAATATATAGAAATATTTATAAAATGTTACTAATCATACAAGCATTTCTATCATTAAATCTAATGTGGATTTTGTCTTCTTTAAATTATCAACATAATCAGCTATATGATTTTTATAAAATTCTACGCCTTCATCTGTAATGGCATATACTTTTTTACTTCGTTTATTCATAGCTTCATCACCTATCCAATGGCTTGTTACATAGCCTTTAAGTTCTAAATCATATAATGTTTCATATATGGTACTTGATGAAACAGGAAAAGGTCTCTCAGCATTTTGAAATTTATTACGAAATACCTCTAATATTTTATTACCAAATATAGTTTCTCCTTTAGCTAATTCTTTTAGTATATAAAATGTATATAACATTTTTGTATTAACAACATTTCTTGGTGCAACAAGACGATTTCTATTATTGCTCATTTTTCGTTCATCCTTTCAAATATCTCTTGTATATATTAATAGTATCAAATATAGATATCAAAGTCTAATTATTCAATTTTTAATAAACATATTTTGAACCTAAATACTAAGTTAAGAATAGAATATATTATAGAACTAAAGATAGGAGATGATTAACTTGTCAAGTAGCAAAAAATCTTGTAAATGCTACGAGTGTTGTTGTAAACCTTGCAATACATGCTGTACTCCTTGTTGTAATCAATGTTATAATCCTTGCGGTTGTAATAATTACGGATGCGGATATGGCGGATACGGCGGAAACTGTGGTTGTGGAGGATTTGGCAACGGCTTTGGAGGTGGCTATGGCGGAGCTGGTGGTTGTGGCTGCTGGTGGTGGATAATTCTTATCTTCCTATTTGGTGGTTGCTGCTGGTAATAGTCATTAGAGTTGGAGTATTGAAATTTTTTTCAATACTTCTTTTTTAAAATTTAATAATTTTTTTTATGTAAAGGGGCAACATATTATTGTAATTAATTTGTTGGAGGGTTTTAGTTGAAAAAAATATTATTAATTATAATGATAGTAAGTTTACTAATTCCTTTTAAAATACCTATGGCATACAAAGAATTTGATTATTCTAGAACAAGTGAAAATGATGAAGATTTTCCTTATCCTAAATTAGATGATTTAATGAAAGAGTTAAAAGAGAAAAGGAAACAGATTGAACAGCAAAGATTAGAGGAAATTAAGGCAAAAAAAATTGAACAAGGTGAATTAATTGATGAGTCTGCTGAAGAAAATAATGATGATAAAAAAAATCATGAAAAAGTTGAAAAAAACAAAGAGCAGGAAGTAATTCCATCATTAATAGTTAGACTTAGAGGTAAGCATTCAGAAAAATATCTTTGCTCATATAGCTTTATAGAAGTTGAAAATAACTCTGAGAAAATAATAGCAAAAGATATTATCACTGATTATGAAAAACTCCTTAAAAAATCATCTTTAAAAGTCAGAGCTAATGAGAACATTAACTTTGAGTTTAGTACTGTACCTAAAAATGTCACAGTTTCAATATGGAATTTAGATAATAAAGCCTTAACTGTCAAAAGAGGCTGCATTAAAGTTCCAGATTTAGAGGGAAAATATGTGCTTATTGTTAAAGGAAATTATAAAAATGGCTTTGTTAAATATGCTGTAGTAGTAGATATAAGAAAATAAAATACTTGTTAGAAAGGACATTAACTATGAACGAAACTTTTGAGGAAAAGAAACATATAAGTGAATTAAATCCTGAAATTAGCGATGAAAATGACAAAAACGAAAAAAATACTCCTCCTATTACCAGTTGGAAACCTCAATCAGAAAGAATTGAAGAAATAAAAGAATTGGGTACTAATAATAAAAATCAAAGTGTGCAAGTACTACCTATAATTGGGCAAATTGAAGGGCATATGGTACTTCCACCACAAACAAAAACAACAAAATATGAACATATAGTACCACAATTAATATCCATACAGCAAAATGATGATGTAAAGGGTCTACTTATTGTATTAAATACTGTAGGAGGAGATGTTGAAGCAGGGCTTGCTATTGCAGAAATGATTAGGTCTATTGCAAAACCAACTGTTTCTATAGTAATTGGTGGAGGACATTCAATTGGAGTACCACTTGCAACTTCAGCAGATTATTCATTTATAACACCATCTGCTACAATGATAGTTCATCCTGTAAGAATGAATGGATTTGTTATTGGTGTAGCACAAACATTTAATTATTTTAAGAAAATGCAAGAACGTATAAATAACTTTATTGTACGTACTTCACATATTGATAAAGAAACTCTTGAACAAATGATGTTAAGATCTGATGAACTACTAAATGATGTAGGAACAATTCTAATTGGTAATCAAGCAGTAGAATGTGGTCTTATTGATGAAGTAGGAGGAATAACTCAAGCACTAAACAAACTTAATGAATTAATTGGAATTAAATAAAAAGATTAGTAAAAAAGAAATCCTTATTTATGGATTTCTTTTTTTAATAAATCTATTTTAATTAAATTTATACTATAATATAATTAATCTATTAAATTTATTTAACATTTACTAGGGGGGATAAAATGGCTAAAAATAAAAAAAAGCCAATGAATAAAAAAAATACTAATGAAAATTCCAATAATAAAACTGATATAAAAGGCATAATTTTAATTAGTCTAGGTTTAATATTAGCTCTGGCTATATATACAAATTTTGCTGGTGCTCTATCTATTTTTGCAAGGAAAATTATTTTTAATTTAATAGGTATATTGTCATTAGGACTTCCTATATATCTAATTTACTTTGGAATTAATCTTATAAAGTTTAAGAGCAATATCAAATATGCAAGAAAGATTATAGGTATAACAGTTATATATGTAATAATTGGGTTGTTCTTTGCTACTGTTAAAATTCAAACAGTTGATTCTATAGGATTCTCTAATACATTAAGAGATATTTTAAGTTATGATGGATTTAATATCCATGGAGGCCTTCTATGCCATATTATCGCATATCCTTTATCAATGCTAGTAGGATTTCTAGGTGCCTATATATTTTATATAACTTTTGCTATTATAAGTTCTGTGTTATTAATGGACATAACATTATATGAAGTATATACGGAGATTGTAAATAAATTTAAATCTAGAAAAAAAGCTATTAGAAAGTTTAAATCTTCAAATAAAAAAGCTTCTTCACCATCTATTGCAATTGATGATTCATCAGAAGATAAATTTATAAAAGATATCAATAATAAAATTAAGATATTAGACTTTATGAGAAATTCTGAAATTAAGGACAATGTTGATACATTACCTGAAATAAATATCCATATATCTGAAGAAGATAATACTCTTGATGAATATAATGTAGAGCTTTTTAATAATATAAAGCATTCTAGTACTAAACATAATAAAGGAATTACTGAATCTGAAAAAAATGTTGTAACTAAAGAAATTGATACAATGCTTAATACAAGTAAAGAAAATTCTATTAAAATTTATACTTACCCAAAACTGGACTTATTGAATAATAATGCTAAATCTAAAATGAAAAATGAAGACAAACAAGATCTTTTTGATAATGCTAATAAATTGGAAGATACCTTGATGAGTTTTGGTGTAGAAGCAAAAGTGTTACAGGTTACTAAAGGGCCATCGGTAACACGCTTTGAAATCCAGCCTAGCCCAGGCGTTAAAGTTTCGAAAATTGTAAATTTACAGGATGATATTGCTTTAGGACTTGCAGCTAGTGCCGTAAGAATGGAGGCACCTATTCCAGGTAAATCAGCTATAGGCATAGAAGTACCTAATAAAAAGCAAACTCCAGTATTCTTGAGAGAGGTACTTGATTCTAAGGAGTTCCAAGAAAGCACAAAGAAGATTTCTTTTGCTTTAGGTAAGGATATCACTGGTACATGTATCGTTGGTGATTTAAGTGAAATGCCTCATATGCTTATTGCAGGAGCTACAGGTTCTGGAAAGTCTGTATGCATCAATTCACTTATAGTGAGTCTTTTATATAAATATTCACCTGATGAAATAAAGCTATTGATGATTGACCCTAAGGTTGTTGAACTTAGTATTTATAATGGAATTCCTCACTTGCTAATTCCAGTAGTCACAGAACCTAAAAAAGCAGCAGGTGCCTTAAATTGGGCTGTAAATGAAATGGATAAAAGATATGAACTATTTACTAAATATAAAGTTAAAAACATAAAATCTTATAACCAGCAAGTTGATAAAGGTTTTATAAGCGAAAAGCTTCCTTATATAGTTCTAATTGTAGATGAGCTTGCTGACTTAATGATGACATGCCCTAATGATGTAGAAGACTACATATGTAGACTTGCACAAAAAGCTAGAGCAGCAGGTATACATCTTATTATAGCTACTCAAAGGCCTTCCGTAGATGTAATAACAGGTGTAATAAAAGCTAATATTCCATCAAGAATATCTTTTGCTGTTTCATCAGGTGTCGACTCTAGAACAATTCTTGATCAAACAGGTGCTGAGAAATTATTAGGAAGAGGTGATATGCTTTACTCTCCAATGGGTGCTAATAAACCACTTAGAATACAAGGGGCATTTATATCTGAAGAGGAAGTGGAAAATGTAGTAGACTTTATAAAAAGTAGTGAAGATGAAGTAAATTATAGAGAGGAAATCATTGAACATATTAATAATGAAAACTTATCCTCTAGCAGTCACAGTGGTGATAGCGAAGAAAATGATGAACTTTTAGATGAAGCAATTAAGCTTGTAGTTGAATACCAACAGGCATCTACGTCCTTTATACAAAGAAAGCTTAGAATTGGATTTAATAGAGCTTCAAGGATTATGGAAGAGCTTGAGGCTAAGGGTATAATTTCTGAAAGAGATGGTAGTAAGCCAAGACAAGTGCTTATAGCAAAAGATGAAATTTATAATGAACAGTAATACAAAATACTTGTAAATATATCTGTGTTCAATTAAAATAAGTTATGGTTAAATACAAAACACTTAGGAGGAAAAGAAGTTTGAGTAAGTTTAAAGTAGGAATGGTCAGCCTTGGCTGTGATAAAAATAGAGTTGATTCTGAATTAATATTAGGTTCAATCAATAAGTTTTATGAAATAACAAATAATCCTAAAGAAGCTGAAATAATAATAATTAATACTTGTGGATTTATTGAAAGTGCTAAACAGGAATCAATTGATACCATCTTAGAAATGGCAGAATACAAAAAAACACACAAATGCAAAATGATTATTGCAACAGGATGTTTAACTCAAAGATATGGTGATGAGCTTTTAGAATTAATTCCAGAAATTGATATATTAATGGGTGTTAATGACTACATGAAGCTACACAAGCTTATTGTTGATTTTATAAAGACAGAACAAAGAGTTTCATCAACTACTTATAAGGATGAAGGAGTAAATGAGGGAGAAAGAATATTAACTACAAATTCACACACTGCTTATCTTAGAATTGCTGAAGGATGCAATAATTTCTGCACTTACTGTATAATTCCTAAAATAAGAGGGAAATTTAGAAGTAGAAGCAAAGAATCCATATTAGCGGAGGCAACTTCATTAGTAAATCAAGGCGTTAAGGAAATAATATTAATTGCTCAAGATTTAACTAACTATGGTGAAGATTTATATGGGAAGAATGAGTTACATGTTTTAATAAATGAAATATCTAATATAAAAGGACTAGAATGGATAAGACTTCTTTATTGTTATCCTGAAGAAATAACTGATGAATTAATAGAAGTTATAGCTAATAATCCAAAAGTTATGAAATACCTAGATTTACCAATTCAACACATAAGCAATAATATCTTAAAAATGATGGCGAGAAAGACTAATAAAGAAACTATCATTGGCAAAATTAATTTATTACGTGAAAAAGTACCTGGTATAACTTTACGAACATCATTAATTGTTGGATTCCCTGGTGAAACTGAAGAAGATTTTAATGAGCTATGTAGATTCTTAAAGAATTACAAGCTTGATAACGTAGGCGTATTTACTTATTCACAAGAAGAAGGAACAGCTGCTGCTAAATTACCAAATCAAGTAGATGAAGATGTTAAAATCAAAAGAAAAGAAAAGCTTATGAATATTCAAAGAGGTATTGTTAAAGATTTAAATAAATTGAAAATTGGAAATATATATGATACTATTATAGATGGCAGTACTGGAGAATATTACATAGGAAGAAATTATGAAATGGCTCCAGAAATAGATGGCTTAATTTATATTACTAAGGGGAAAGTGCTTAAAAAAGGTGATATAATTAAAGTCAAGATAACAAATATTATGGAATATGATTTGGTGGGAGATGTTTGGAATGAATCTAGCAAATAAATTAACTTTGTTAAGAGTTATTTTAGTTCCTGTATTCTTAATTTTTTTAATTGGGAAAGGAATTCCTTATGGTTCAATAATAGCTACATTAATATTTATAATAGCTTCATTAACTGATCAGCTGGATGGATATATAGCAAGAAGTAGAAACCAAATAACTAACTTCGGTAAGTTTATGGATCCATTAGCTGATAAATTATTAGTTACAGCTGCATTAATTTCACTAGTTGAATTACATTTAATACCTAGCTGGGCTGCAGTAATAATAATTGCAAGAGAATTTGCTGTATCTGGACTTAGAACTGTCGCTGCTTCAGAAGGTATTGTAATAGCTGCCAGCTGGTGGGGAAAAATTAAGACAGTTACTCAAATAATAGCTATTTTACTATTATTGTTACAATTTAATATTGAATCAATACAATCATTAAATAGTTCATTTGAAGCAAGTGCATTTTTAAATAACTTCTTTGCATATGCTCCAAAAATAGCATTATTTATAGCAGTAGCTATGACTATAATTTCTGGAATTGACTACTTTATAAAAAATAAAGGTGCAATTTCAACAAATAAATAGTTTAAAATATTAAAAATAGGTTATACTTAAGAAAGTTCCTTCTATGTATTGTTTAGATGGAACTTTTAACGTATAGTAAAAACTATTATATTTTTATTGACTAACAGAACTATTTTGTTTATAATTTATTCATGGAACAAATGTTCGAGAAAGGGTGAAGTTAATGGCAAATATCGATATGGATAAAATGAAAGCTATCGAAAATGCAATGGGACAGATAGAAAAACAATTTGGTAAAGGTTCAATAATGAAATTAGGAGAACATAGCTCACTAAATGTTGATGCTATTTCTACTGGTTCTCTAGATTTAGATATAGCTTTAGGAATTGGCGGTGTACCTAGAGGAAGAATAATTGAGATATACGGACCAGAAAGTTCTGGTAAAACAACAGTAGCATTACATATTTCAGCTGAAGCTCAAAAAAGAGGAGGAGCAGTAGCGTTTATCGATGCTGAACATGCTTTGGATCCTAGTTATGCAAGAAATGTTGGAGTTGATACTGAAAATCTAATCGTTTCTCAACCAGATACTGGTGAGCAAGGATTAGAAATTACAGAAGCATTAGTTCGTTCAGGTGCTATTGATGTTGTAGTAGTTGACTCTGTTGCTGCTTTAGTGCCTAGAGCTGAAATTGAGGGAGAAATGGGTGATTCTCACGTTGGTCTTCAAGCAAGATTAATGTCTCAAGCTTTAAGAAAATTAACAGGTACAATTAATAAGTCAAACTGTATTGTAATATTCATTAATCAATTAAGAGAAAAAGTTGGAGTAATGTTTGGTAATCCAGAAACAACTACAGGTGGTAGAGCGCTTAAATTTTATTCTTCAATAAGAATGGATGTTAGAAGAATAGATTCTATCAAACAAGGTGATGAAATAATAGGTAATAGAACTAGAGTTAAAATAATGAAAAATAAGGTTGCCCCTCCATTTAAGGTAGCTGAATTTGATATTATGTACAACGAAGGTATTTCTAAAGTTGGAAATATTGTAGATGTAGGCGTTAAAGAAAGCATAGTTCAAAAGAGTGGAGCTTGGTTCTCTTATAATGATATCAGACTAGGTCAAGGTAGAGAAAATGCTAAGCAATACTTAAGAGAAAATCCTGAAATAGCTTTAGAAATTGAAAATCAAATCAGAAGCAAATATGATTTACCTATAAATCAAGATAACGTTAAGGTTGCATCAGAAAAGGCTGAAGAATAATTAATAAAAAAATCGCTCTACAGCGATTTTTTTTTGTTGTATAAACAAAATAAGATAGGATATAATAATAAGGTAATTGCTTATTAATAAAATATGATAAAATCAACTAAACTTGACATAATTTTATTTATAAGATAAAATAATAACAAATACTGGTTTATCATATTCAAGGTTCAGTGAGAATAATATGACACCTACTACGCTTTTATTTTTATATATACGTATAATTAATATGCTAGGAGGTGTTGGAATGAATATATTACTAATAATATTATGTAATATTATTGTGTTAGCAATTATAAGTTTCATAATTTATAAGCTGATACAAACAGCCACAAAAAAAAGAGTCAGTATTTTAGAGAATGAAGCAGAAGAGTTACTTAAAAAAGCGACACGAGAAGCGGAAGCTACTAAAAAAGAATCTATTTTAGAGGCAAAAGAAGAAGTTCACAGACTTAGAAGTGATTTTGATAAAGAATCTCGTGAGAGAAGAAATGAAGTTCAAAGACTTGAAAGAAGAGTTATTCAAAGAGAAGAAACTCTTGATAAAAAAAGTGACCTTTTGGAGAAAAAAGAGGAAACTATCAATAAAAGACTGCGTGAAATAGATGAAATGGATTTAAATGTGCAAGAATTGTGCAAAAAAAGAAGAGAAGAATTAGAAAAAGTAGCTAATCTATCTTCTGAAGAAGCTAGAGAAATATTATTAGCTGAAGTTAAAAGAGAAGTATCTCATGAAGCTGCACTAATGATAAAAGAAATTGAATCTAAAGCAAAAGACGAAGCTGATAAGAAAGCTAGAGAGATAATCACTACAGCTATTCAACGTTGTGCTGCAGATCATGTTTCAGAATCTACTGTACATGTTGTACCGTTACCAAATGATGAAATGAAGGGTAGAATTATTGGTAGAGAAGGGCGAAATATAAGAACAATAGAAACATTAACAGGGGTAGATTTAATTATTGATGATACTCCAGAAGCTGTTATATTATCAAGTTTTGATCCAATTAGAAGAGAGGTTGCTAGAATAGCACTGGAAAAATTAATAGTTGATGGCAGAATACATCCTGCTAGAATTGAAGAAATGGTTGAAAGAGCTCAAAAGGATGTTGAAAATGACATTAAAGAAGAAGGTGAACAAGCAACATTAGAGACTGGTGTACATGGTTTACACCCAGAAATAACTAAACTATTAGGTAGATTAAAGTATCGTACTAGTTACGGACAAAATGTTTTAAAACATTCTATCGAAGTTGCTTATTTAGCTGCATTAATGGCTTCAGAATTAGGGCTTGATGTTAATTTAGCAAAAAGAGCAGGTTTACTTCATGATATAGGTAAAGCTGTTGATCAAGAACAAGAAGGTCCTCATGCATTAATAGGAGGAGATTTAGCTAAGAAATATCATGAATCTCCATTAGTAGTTAATGCTATTGCAGCACATCATGGCGATGTGGAAATGCTTTCAATGGAAGCAATATTAGTTCAGGCTGCAGATGCAATATCGGCTGCAAGACCTGGTGCAAGAAGAGAAACTGTAGAAACTTATATTAAGCGTTTAGAAAAGTTAGAAGAAATCGCAAATTCTTATGAGGGTGTAGAAAAGTCATATGCTATTCAAGCTGGAAGAGAAATAAGAATTATGGTTAAACCGGAAGTATTAGATGATGCTAGTTCAATTGAGTTAGCACGTAATTTAGCTAAGAGTATTGAAGAACAATTAGAATATCCAGGGCAAATTAAAATTAACGTAATTAGAGAAACTAGAGCAGTTGATTTTGCTAAATAATAAATAAAAAAATACATTTTGTTTTAACAAAATGTATTTTTTTATAAAATAAAGAGGATATTATCACTTTTAATAGAATATATATAAGTGTAAGAAGTATTATAATATTAATATTTATGTAAACGATTTAGGAGGAATTTGAATGGAAGTATTAAAAGTATCAACAAAATCAAACCCAAATTCAGTTGCAGGTGCTTTAGCTGCAATAATCAAAGAAAAAAATATAGTTGAAATTCAAGCTGTAGGTGCTGGTGCAATTAATCAAGCTGTTAAAGCCATCGCAATTGCTAGGGGATTTGTAGCACCAAGCGGAAGAGATATAGTATGTGTTCCTGCTTTTACTGACATTGAAATAGACGGACAAGAAAGAACCGCTATAAAGTTAATAGTCCAGCCTAGATAACATATATTAAAAACTTAAAGGGGATGTGGCATTAAGAATAAATAATACAATATATTATGTTGATTTTTAATTATTAAAACAATATATTGTATATAAAATTTTTAGTGCGACATCCCCTTTTTTCATATTCCAAGAAATTCATAGTATAAATATAAAAAATAGTGCTTTTTTTCTAAAAGATATACATAATACTTGAAATTATTTTTTTCTCGTTATATAATGTAGTAGTTAGGTATATAAAATTAAGTAAAGAGGTGTGTTAGATGGTATCTAAAGAAGTAGTAGTTAACAATGGAACTGGTTTACACGCAAGACCAGCGACTTTATTAGTAAAGAAAGCTTCAGCTTTCAAATCAGATGTAAGTATTGAATTTAATGGAAAAAAAGCTAATGTTAAAAGCTTAATCGGAGTTTTATCTTTAGGAGTAACTAAAGGTGCAGCAATAACTGTAAGCGCTAATGGTGATGATGAAGCTTTAGCTTGCGAAGAAATTGCTAAATTAATCGAAAGCATTGAAGAATAATAAAAAAAAGTGCATTTGTGCACTTTTTTTATTTTTTGAAAAAAACATGTAAAATTTTAATAAAGTATGATATAATACGAATGAAAAAATAACTTAATTACTTTTTATTCGGAGGTATTAATATGAGAGATTTATACAGTACACCACTAAATTCAAGATATGCATCTAAAGAAATGAGTTACATATTCTCAGAAGATATGAAATTTTCTACTTGGAGAAAGCTATGGGTAGCATTAGCTGAAGCTGAAAAAGAATTAGGGTTAGATATAACTGATGAACAAATTAATGAATTAAAAGATAATATATATAATATTAATTATGATGATGCAATAAAAAAAGAAAAAGAAGTAAGACATGATGTAATGAGTCATGTATATGCATATGGATTACAATGTCCTAAAGCTAAGGGTATAATTCATCTAGGGGCTACAAGCTGTTATGTAGGTGATAATACAGATATTATACTAATGAAAGAGGCATTAGAAATAGTTAAAGAAAAAATAATAGCAGTTTTATCACACTTATCTAAATTTGCTTTAAAATATAAGGATATGCCTACTTTAGGATTTACTCATTTCCAACCTGCTCAATTAACTACAGTAGGTAAGAGAGCGACTTTATATATGCAAGATCTTGTGATGGATTTAGAAAATATAGAGTTCTTAATTTCAACTTTAAAACTAAGAGGGGTAAAAGGAACAACTGGAACACAAGCAAGCTTTATGGCATTATTTGACGGTGATGAAGAAAAAGTAAAAGAATTAGACAGACTAATTGCTAAAAAAATGGGCTTTAATAGAAGCTATGGAGTAACAGGTCAAACTTATCCTCGAAAATTAGACTCAATAGTTTTAAATACATTATCAGAAGTGGCTCAGAGCGCTTATAAATTTAGTAATGATTTAAGACTTCTTCAAAACTTAAAAGAAGTTGAAGAACCTTTTGAAAAAAATCAAATTGGATCTTCGGCTATGGCATATAAAAGAAATCCAATGAGAAGTGAAAGAATAAGTGCATTAGCAAGGTACGTAATAGTAAATTCATTAAATCCTGCAATAACGGCTGGAACACAATGGTTTGAAAGAACTTTAGATGATTCTGCTAATAAGAGACTTTCTGTTGCAGAAGGATTCTTAGCTTTAGATGGTGTTTTAAATTTATATATAAATATTGCTGAAAATATGGTAGTATATGATAAGGTAATAGCATCTCATGTAATGAATGAACTTCCATTTATGGCTACAGAAAATATTATGATGGCTTCTGTAAAAAAAGGTGGAGATAGACAAGAACTGCACGAAAGAGTTAGAATACATTCAATGGCTGCAGCTCAAAGAGTCAAAGGCGAAGGTTTAGAGAATGATTTAATTGAAAGAATTGTAAATGATTCAACATTCAATCTATCAAGAGAAGAAATAGAGGTAATAATAAATCCTACAGATTTTGTTGGAAGAGCATCAAGTCAAGTTGTGGAATTCATTAATGAATATATAAACCCATATCTTGAAAAATATAAAGAATATATTGATATAAAATCAGATATAAATGTTTAATAAAAATTAATAATACAATAAATTAGGATAGATTTTTTAATCTGTCCTAATTTATTTATATAAAAAAACTAAGCTAGCAAAAACTTTTCTACTATGTAATCTTATTTATATCCAAATCATAAAATATATGGAACCTATAATTAATAGAGAGGTCGAAATTTATATGATGAAGGACATAATTAATTTAGATGATAGCAATAAGAATTTGAATGTATCAAAGGAAAAAGTAGATATACTTATTAGAGAAATTAAAGCTAAAGGTAAAAAGATAATCAAAGTATATAATTCATTTTCACAAGTTGATCCATGTAGTTATTCATTAATACAATTATATAAATTAACAGAGCAAAATATAAACTATAAAGATAATGAATATAGATTTTTTACTACTATGAATAAAAGTTTGATATTTCAATGGAGTAATCATGAGAATATACTTAAGTTATCTCAATATATACTTAATGAAAACCTATTAACAATATATTTTAAGTATATGAAATTTAAAGATAATAAAATCTTCTCATCTTTAAGAAAGAATGTAAAAATAGAAGAGTTAAATATAGCTATTAATAAGTTAAGTGCACTATTAAATAATAGCTTTGCTTTATTACCACCTATATATAGCAATATCTATAGTGAAGATTTTATAAATTCTGATATTTATAATAAGTCATTATCAGAAGAAGAGTTAGAAAATGAAGTTAAACGTATTAATTTCAATCACAATGGACATTTGATAACAAAGTATACTAATAATAATATAAGTTATTGGATTAAAGGTCTTATTTATAGAGATAAGAAAAATGAAGCATTTAATAAATATTATGCTTATGAACGAGAAATATTTAAGCAGTTTAAAGAAAATATTGATTGCTTAAATATTTATATCAAATCATTTAAATTTTTAAAACCAGTGCTAATTGAAGAAGAATATAAGTCGCTATCAAAATATATATTGAACGAGGATGAATTTAGCCTATATTTAAAAAAAATATGTAATAAATTAATGAAGTATCGCAACTATATAAGTATTATAAATAGAGTTACATCTTTAGATGAAGAAGTATTACATCTTTTAGACTTTATTTATACAAATACTAAATCAATTAATGAAGGTGAACAACTATTAAGTTTTATTAATAAATATTACTATTATATGCTTATAAATAACATTGAGAAAAACAATCAGTATATTAGTGAATATTCATCGGTGGAAGATTATTTCAATATATTAATTAAAGCTGTTAAATTTACTAATAAAATTTTAAATAATAATTTGCCTTTGGAAAATTATTTAAATGAACTTTTTAATGAAGATGTAATGATTGAATTAAACAATACTATTACTACAGGAATTAATTATGAAAGTGAAATATTATCTTTATTAAAATCATGGGGATATAAAATAATGTGTAATTTCCATTACGACAATTATACATTAAGATATATAGTTTTCACCAAGGAAAATCCTAATAATTTTGTCCCTATATATTTTGATAGTATAAGCGAGTTTAATGAAAATAGCCTAAAAGAAATATTATGCCTTCTAGCTAATTCTAAGGATATTTTATTTATATGGAGTCGTGACTGGTGGTATAAGCGTAATAGTGAAACCATAAGGATACGATCTTTTCTCAATAGAATATTATAGATATTGATTTTTTTGATAATTTTATGTATAATAATTAACTGGACAGTTCGTGAACCTCCTGTCGTTAAATAAAACTAGGTGTTTATAATAGACTTATCAAGGTTATTATGGTACCTATATTTATATATAGGTACCTTTTTACTTGTCTATTTTCTTAGAAGGTTCTAATATTATTATTAGGAGAGACTTAAAAATGAATAAAACTAAAAGAATAGTAATAACAGCTGCTATAGCAGCACTTTATGCAGTTACTACACTAGTTATAGCACCATTATCTTTTGGAAGCTATCAATTTAGAATTTCAGAAGTATTAGTGCTACTTGCTTTATTTGATCCTCTTTATATTGGTGGATTGACCTTAGGATGCTTTATTGCAAATATGTTAGGCCCTAATGGAATGATGGATATAATCTTTGGAACTATTGCTACATTTATAAGCGTAGTTGCTGTTTATTACACACCAAAGATTATAAGAAATAGTAAGAGTGCTTTAATTATAGCATCTTTATGGCCAACTATAATAAATGGATTAATAGTAGGATGGATGTTAAGCTATCTTTACGCTTTACCATTAATACTTACTATTTTCCAAGTAGCACTAGGAGAGTTTGTAGTAGTAACTATCTTAGGAATTCCATTTGTAAAATTTATAAAACCATATATGAAAAAGATAATACCAAATGTGTAATAAATATACCCTTCATTAAATTTATTTTAATGAAGGGCTTTTTTGATTTTCATGAATGATTTATGTTAAAATAAGATGTTTAATAATATAAATAAAGGAGTTCATTATGAATTTAATTACATTAGATAAGATAAGTAAATCGTATAGTGAAAAAATACTATTGGATAATGTTACTTTAAATATAAATGAAGGCGATAAGATAGGCTTAATTGGTTTAAATGGAGCAGGGAAGTCTACGCTTTTAAAGATAGTGGCAGGAAAAGATGAATTCTTCAGTGGTGAAGTTACTAAAAGCAAAGATTTAAGAATAGAATATTTATCCCAAAATACAGAATATAAAGATGAAACTACAGTCCTTGAGCAAGTTTTCCATGGTGATAATATTGAAATGAAACTTTTAAAGGAATATGAGCTATTACTAGAAACTATTAATAACAGTGAGTTTTCTGAAGAGCTTAACAATAAACTAATAGCATTACAATCAAAGATAGATAATCTGAATTTATGGAATTTGGAAAGTGAAGCAAAAACAATCTTAACTAAGCTTGGAATAAATAACTACAATGTTAAAATGTCTACTTTATCTGGTGGACAGAAAAAAAGAGTGTTTCTAGCATCTGCTTTAATAAGTCCTTGTAATTTATTAATATTAGATGAACCTACTAATCATTTAGATTCTTCCTCTATAGAATGGTTAGAAGATTATTTAAATGCCAGAAAAGGCGCATTAATGATGATTACTCATGATAGATATTTCTTAGATAGAGTTGCAAATAGAACTATTGAACTAGATAGAGGAAAGTTATATTCATATGATGGAAACTATAGCTATTTCCTAGAAAAGAAAGCAGAAAGGCTTGAGCTTGAAGCAGCAATGGAGGAAAAGAGACAAAAACTTATCCTTAAAGAATTAAAATGGGTAAGAAGAGGGGCTAAAGCTAGAACAACTAAACAAAAAGCAAGACTTCAACGTTTTGATGAATTAGTAAATCAAGAATATATTGCTGCTCCGGAAAATATAGATATGCCTTTTGTAGGAAGAAGATTAGGAAAGAAAACAATAGAATTATATAATATATCAAAAAGATATAATGAAAAGGTATTATTAAAAGATTTTTCTTATATATTCTTAAAAAGCGATAGAATTGGTATTATTGGTGATAACGGTATGGGGAAAACAACTCTTACTAATTTAATTAATGATAGTGTAAAAGTAGATTCAGGAAGTATTGAAATTGGAGATACAGTGAAGATATGTACCTTTGCACAAGATGATTCTCATATGGATTTAAATATGAGGGCCATTGATTATATAAAAGAAGGTGGAGAAACAATTCCAACAGAAGATGGCACTGTAATAACAGCTTCACAATTGGCAGAAAGATTTTTATTTGATGGTATACTTCAATATACAACTATCAATAAACTTTCAGGTGGAGAAAGACGTAGACTTCACTTACTGAGAATACTAATGGAAGCACCAAATGTTTTAATTCTAGATGAGCCTACAAATGATTTAGATATTGAGACATTAAAGATATTAGAAGATTTTATTGATGAATTTATAGGAATAGTTGTAGTTGTATCCCATGATAGATACTTCCTTGATAGAACTTGTAATAAGATTTTCTCTTTTGAAGGTAAAGGTACTATAAAAATATACAATGGTAATTACAGTGATTATTTAATTCATAAAGAAATAGAGTTAGTAAATGAAAAAGATAATAACAATAAAAAAACAACAGTGAAAAAAGAATATGTAAAAACTAAGGAAGATAAGCCTAAATTTTCATTTAAAGAACAGAAGGAATTTGAAACTATCTATGGTGATATTGATAAATTAGAAGAGAAAATAGCCAATATAGATAAAGAAATGGAAGCAAACCCATCGAATTATGGTCTTTTAAATGAACTTACCAATGAAAAAGAAGCACTAGAAGAAGAACTTCTTTATAAATATGAAAGAGTAGAGTATTTAGAAGACTTATCTAAGAGAATTGAAGAGTATAAGAAAAAATAATTTATAAAAAGTTAGATTGCTATACTTGTAATTTAACTTTTATATAAGGAGAAAAAATGGTTTTTAGTAGTTTAATTTTTTTATTTAGATTTATGCCTATTTTCTTTCTTTTCTATTTTATACTTCCTATGAAATATAAGAACTTATGCTTATTGATTTTCAGTCTACTATTTTATTCATGGGGAGAACCAAAATACATCATATTAATGATTGCCTCAATTTTAGTAGACTATTGTATATCACAAAGAATATGGAAAGAAAAAGAGAATAAGAAAAAACAAAAAATTCTCTTAAGTACATCAATTATTTTTAATATAGGGATATTATTTGTATTTAAATACTATAATTTTATAGCAGATAATATAAATAATATTTTTAAAAGTAATATACCACTTAGTTCAATGACATTGCCCCTAGGAATAAGTTTCTATACATTTCAAACACTATCTTACACCATAGATGTTTATAGAGGTAGAATAAGACCTGAAAAGAATATTGTTAATTTTGCTACTTTTGTAACGATGTTTCCACAATTAATTGCAGGTCCTATAGTCAAATATACTGATATAAAAGAAAAGTTGGTTAATAGAAGAAATAATTGGTCATTAGTAGAAGAGGGTGTTGAAGATTTTATTGTAGGTTTAGGAAAAAAAGTATTACTAGCTAATAATTTGGGAATGCTTTGGGAAGAAGCACAAAGTATTGGTTTTGCAAATATATCTACCCCTATGGCTTGGCTTAGCTTATTGGCTTTTTCATTGCAAATTTACTATGATTTTAGTGGTTATTCCACAATGGCCATAGGACTTGGAAAAATGTTAGGATTTGTATTTCCTAAAAACTTTAATTATCCTTACATATCTAAAAGTATTTCTGAGTTTTGGAGAAGGTGGCATATAACTTTAGGATCTTGGCTTAAAGAATACATATATATACCTCTTGGAGGAAATAGAAAAGGGAAGAAACGTACATTCTTAAATTTACTGATAGTGTGGTTTTTAACTGGACTATGGCATGGTGCAGAATTTAACTTTATCTTATGGGGATTATACTTCTTTTTATTAATTTCCTTGGAGAAGTTAATTTTAGATAAATATCTTAATAACTATAAGCTTTTTGCACACTTTTATACAATATTTATGCTTTTAATGGGTTGGGCCATATTTGCTATAACAGACTTAAATTTATTAAACGTATTTTTAAAACAACTTTTTGCGTTCAAATATAATACAGAATGGATTTATTATCTACAAAATTATCTAATTATAATTGTCATTGGAGTAGTATGCAGTACACCGATGGTTACATCTATCTGGAATAGATTGAAAATAAATAAGTATGTCAGTACACTAATTTTAATATCAATATTTATTTTATCAGTGGCATATTTAGTAGATTCTAGTTATAATCCATTTTTATATTTTAGATTTTAGGTGATACATATGAAGAAAAATATTTTAAAAAAATACCCAACATTCTTTGTGTTTAGTGCCATAGTAATTCTTTTTACAGTGATAGATATTATTAATTCTCCAAAAGAATTTTCAGAACTTGAAAATAAGAATTTATCTCAAATTCCTATTTTATCACTTGAATCATATATTGATACTAGCTTTTCATCTGATTATGAAAAATATATTAATGATCAGTTCTTTTTAAGAGATAAGTGGATTGATTTAAAGTCAAGAATAGAGTATCTATTAGGAAAAAGAGAAAATAATGATATAATTTTTGGCAAGGACAATTATTTATTTAAAAAATTTACTACTTTTAATGATGAGATGCTGAAAAACAATCTCAATTCTATTATAACGTTTACTAATAACTATAATAAAGAAGTGGATTTTTTTATTATTCCTAATTCCTATGCTATATATGATGAATTAACACCACGATATTTACCACTAGTTGATCAATTATCATTAATTAATTCTATCAATAGCTATCTTTCTTTGAAAAGTAACGATCATATAAGCACCATAAATGTTGCTGAAGAATTATTAAAAAATAAAGATGATTATATATATTATAAGACAGATCATCATTGGACATCTTATGGGGCTTATTTAGCTTATTTAACATATATGGATTATTTAGGTTTAGAAATTGTTGATATAAATAACTTAGAAAAAATAACAATAAATAATTTCTTGGGAACATATTATAATAGGAGTAAATATTTCAAGGCAGATAGTGATTTTATTACATATTATAATATTTTAGGTTTGCATATTGAAATAGATGGCAAAGAACAGCTTTCATTAATGGATTTAGATAAATTTAAAGGAAGTGATAAATATTCAGCTTTTCTTTGGGGCAATAATGGATTAACTAAAGTAATTAATGAAAATATTTCGGAAGAAAGAAAAGGTAGTAGTATATTGATTTTTAAGGATTCTTATGCTAATTCATTTATTCAATTTTTATCATATAATTATGAAATTATTGATATTATAGATTTGAGATATTTTAAAGAATCTATAAGAAATTTTATGAAAGATAAGGATTATAATGAAATTCTAATTATGTATAGTTTTAACAATTTGTCTAGTGATATAAATATAAGAAGATTAAAGTTTTAAAAATTAATATTGACTAAAACTTAATGTTCTGTTAATCTAGGATAGTCGATTTTATTTATACAACAGGGGGAAATATAATGGAAAACACAAATGAAAGAAATGTAAAAGTCCTTGTTGCTGATCCATCTGCATTGGGATTATTTGGTTTAGCAATAATAACTTTAGTTGCTTCTTCACAAAAGTTAGGATTAACTTCAGGAGTATCTTTAGTTTTACCATGGGCTATATTTTTAGGAGCATCAGCGCAATTAGTTGCATGTATTAATGATTTCAAACATAATAATGTATTTGGAGCTACAGCATTTGGAGCATACGCATTTTTCTGGTATGCAATGGGATTCTCTTGGATGATCCAAAATGGAGTATTTGGAGAAAAATTAGCTGCTTCAGTTGATACAACTCAATTAGGTGTTGCATTCTTAGGGTATTTAATTTTTACATTATTTATGACAGTAGGTGCTTTAGAAACTAACAAAGTATTATTCTTAATCTTTGTATGTATAGATTTCTTATTCTTAGGATTATCATTAAGCTCATTTGGTATAGCTACAGAATTAACTCACGGGATAGCTGCATGGTCAGAATTAATAATATCTATCTTATCATTCTACGGATGTGCAGGTAACGTGTTAAATAGTCACTTAAAAAGAGTTATATTACCACTTGGTAAGCCATTTGGGATTTTAAAATAATTTATTTGAGACTATAGATAATTAAATTTATCTATAGTTTTTCTATTTAAAATTTTATATAATAAATTTAAGTACTTACAAGGAGATAAATATTATGGAAATTAGCGTTTATTTAAAAAATAAAAAAGACCCAATAAAATATACTGGTGATCGTATAGATGTCCTTGACTTTGAGATGGATAATGTTAAATATAAACAAATTAGATCTTTCAGAAAAGGTTTTTCGAAATCTGAATTGATTATGAGTGATTTAATTGTAAAAATTAAAAAGGTTTAATAAAAATAGCTAAAGATTATAAAAGAACTCATCTTTAGCTATTTTTATTAATTAAACTAATATCAGTTATATATGTTATTTATATATATTAATATAATTTTATTATAATTAAGTGTTTTTAATACTTATTTTACTTATAAAGGGATTTCGATTCTGATAAAAAAAATATTTCGAGCTTTTATGTTAATTAGTAAAAATATAATTTTCAATAATTTAAAAATATATTTTAAATTAAAAGTTATGTGTATATTTTTCATAAATACATAATATAAAGTAATAACTTTTATTAATTTATATATTTCGCTAAATACCTATTTAGCGAAATTCGTATTGTTGAATTATAAAAGCCTCTATGATATAATAAAATAGAGGTTTTATAGCTTATAATGGAGGTATACAATTGACATTAAAACGAACTTCAAATAATAATTATTCTAACTTTTCATATACTAGTGAAGTAAACAAACTATTAAATGTTACATTAAATAAGCGAGATGAAAGTAAATTAAAACAAGTATATGCTAATTTCAATAATTTAGAGTCTTCTCGTAGTTACGAACCAATCATAAAGGATTTATATATCTTTACTGAAAAGCATCATTTAACCACTAAGCAATTATCTGAAATTTATAAAATTGGAGTAAGAAGCATTCAAAAATGGCTTAAAGAATTAGGCCTTAATAGGTCTATAGCTAAAGCTCATAAAGTTGCTAATAAAAGTACTGTTAATAAAAAAAATATCGATATTGAATTGTTGGGTGCCAATGTATCAAATGTACCTCTAATTAATAAATTTGGTATAGAAATTGAAGAAAAAGAGAATCTACCTATGCTAGTAAAGGATTTTTTAAATTATTTAGAAACAATCAAAGGTAAATCAATCAATACTATAAACGCTTATAAAACAGATTTATCTGTCTTTTTTAAGTTTATAAAGGTTTATAAAGGGTATCAATTAGATGATAATATTCAATTTATAGATATACCAATTGATGATATCAATAGTGATTTTATAAAATCAATTAAGCTAACTGATATGTATGCATTCTTATCTTATGCTGAAAAACAAAGAAACAATAGTAATTATGCAAGAGCTAGAAAAGTAGCAACTTTAAAGTCATTTTATAATTATCTTCACAATAAAGCTAAGGTTATTGAATTTAATGCTGCAGCTGAGTTGGAATCGCCCAAGATCAATGAAAGGCACCCTATTTATTTAACATTAGATCAAAGTATCGAACTTCTTGATTCATTAGATAAGTCTAATAAAAATTATGAAAGAGATTACTGTATTTTGGTTTTCTTTCTTAACTGTGGCTTAAGAGTTTCTGAATTATGTAGCATTGAAATTAACAAGATTAAAAGCGACACTTTAACTATAATTGGCAAAGGAAATAAAGAAAGGACTATTTACCTTAATTCGGTATGTATTAAAGCTTTAGAGCAATATTTATCTGTCAGAGATGATTCTAAAGCAATATCTAAAAATAAGAATTACTTATTTTTATCAGCTAGAAATACACCTATTAATAAGAGAACTGTCGAAATATTAGTTAAAAAGCATATTTCAAATGCTGGATTTACCAACGCTAAGTATACTCCTCATAAGTTAAGACATACAGCAGCAACACTTATGTATAAGCATGGTAATGTTGATATAAGGAGTTTACAAAACATATTAGGACATGAAAGTATATCTACAACGCAAATTTACACTCATGTTGATGAGGATCAATTAAGAGATGCTGTAAATTCTAATCCTCTTTCTAATTTGTAAATAATAAAAAACTATATCACTTAATGTAATATAGTTTTTTATTATTTATTTTATTTTTTATTTTTTAAAGAAACTGTTCTTAATCCTGGATATAATTCGATAGTTGAATCTTCTAATGATTCTTCTTCATCTAACCCTATATCATCAAGATACACAATATTTTCAAAAGCATCTACATAATCATCTTCAAGATAATTTTCTAAATCTACAGAATATTCTGCTTCATTTGATTCTATATGTAAATCAAGAGCTGTATCCATTGCTTTTTTAAGTTCTTCTTCGATAAATTTATTTTCTTCAACATTTTTAGATATATCTTCAATTTTTATAGCTCTAATATCAACACCTGCTTCTTCTAAGCATTTACCACAGTTATCACATATCTTTCCACCAGGAATTAAATCACAGTAATCATCTTCAGTATATTTATTGTTGCTCATAATATCACCTCAACTTAATTAACTTTTATATTCTATCAAAGTATTGTATAAATTTCAATAGTTATTTTATAGAACATTCGTTTGATATTAAATTTACAGTATGTTATAATAAAATTACTAAAGTGAGGTGTTAAAAGATGAGCGAGTTAAAGGATAAGCAATTATTGATATATGAATTTTTAAAAGATTTTACAAGCCAAAAAGGATATCCACCGACTGTTAGGGAAATATGTAAGGCTGTTGGACTTAAGTCAACATCTTCGGTTCATGGACATTTAAAGCAGCTTGAAAAAGAAGGATTAATAAAAAGAGATCCTACAAAACCTAGAGCATTAGAAATAGTTGATTCTGTTGTTAAGAAAGAAATGATCAATGTACCAATTATCGGAAGAGTAACTGCTGGACTTCCTATACTAGCTAATGAAAATATCGAGGATTCTTTTCCACTACCGTTAGATTACGTTAAGCATAATAATGATTTATTTATGCTTAAAATAAGTGGTAGCAGTATGATTAAAGCAGGTATACTTGATGGAGATTTTGCGATAATTGAAAGAACTCAAACTGCATCTAATGGTGATAAGATTGTTGCCTTAATAGAAAATGAAGCAACACTTAAAACATTCTATAGAGAAAATGATCATATACGATTGCAGCCAGAAAATGATGATATGGAACCAATTATAGTTGATAATTGCAGTATACTTGGTAAGCTTATAGGTATATATAGAACATATTAAAAAAGAGAACCCCATTTAAGTTCTCTTTTTTAATACTTAAAATTATATTATGTTATTTAAAGCTAATAATACACCTATTTTTGCATGATCAAATGTTAATCCACCTTGTAAATATGCAATATAAGGCTCCCTAATTGGTGCATCAGCAGATAATTCTATTGAAGAACCTTGAATAAATGCTCCTGCTGCCATAATTACCTCATCTGTATATCCAGGCATTGCCCATGGTTCACATTCAACAAATGAATCAATTGGTGAACCTTTTTGAATACCCTTACAGAAGTTAATAAGGTTTTCTTTATTCCCAAATTTAATAGCTTGTATTATATCACTTCTCTTATCTGTATATTTTGGTAATACTTCAAATCCAGCAAGCTCCATAATTCTTGAGCAGAAGATTGCTCCTTTAACAGCTTCCATTGCTATATGAGGTGCTAGGAATAACCCTTGGAACAATTGTCTCATTACACCGAAAGTAGAACCACATTCTCCTCCTATTCCTGGAGTTGTTAATCTGTAGCTGGCTTGTTCAACATACTTTGATTTACCTACAATATATCCACCTGTTGGTGCAATACCACCACCAGCATTTTTAATTAATGAACCAGCAATTAAGTCAGCTCCCACATCAGTTGGCTCAATTGTATCAATAAATTCACCATAACAGTTATCAACAAATACTACTACATCTTCTCTAATTGATTTAACTACCTTGATTATTTCTCCTAGCTCTGATACTAAAAATGAGTTTCTCCAACCATACCCTGTACTTCTTTGAATATGTACAAGCTTTATGCTGTTATCTTCTTTTAAAACTTCTGTTATTTTTTCAACATCAAATTTTCCATTTAATAGGTCTACTTGTTTATATTTTACACCATATTCTCTAAGAGATCCGATGTTTTCCTTATCATTGATACCAATTATATTATGTAATGTGTCATATGGAGTGCCTGAAATACATACCATCGTATCCCCTGTTTTTAAATTACCCATTAAAGCACATCCTATGGCATGAGTTCCATTTACAAAATGTGGTCTAACTAAAGCGCTTTCTGCATTGAACACCCTTGCATATACTTTGTCTAGAGCTTCTCTTCCTATATCATCATATCCATATCCTGATGAATTAGTAAAATGAGAATCACTTATTCTTTCTTCTTGAAAAGCATGTAAAACCTTCAATTGATTATATTCTCTTATTTCATCATAAACCTTTAATTGATCTTCAATGTCATTTAATGCTTGTTTATATAACTCAAAAACATTATGCTTTATCTTATACTTATTAACTAGTAAGTCTTCCGCTAAATTAATCATATTTATCCTCCATTATCTTGTTACTATGACTATTATATATAATTAATTTGTAAATATAAAGTATTTATATAAAAAAAGATGAAAGATTAACCTTCATCTTCTTTACCATATTCATTACCCTCTGCAAATAAAATAGGCTTGTTTGGAGAAATTGTAGTTATTGCATGTTTATAAACCATCATTTGTTTACCTTCAGAATCTAATATAACTGTAAAATTATCAAATCCTTTTACTAGTCCCTTTAGAAGAAACCCATTGGTTAAATATATAGATACTGGCATTTTGCTTTTTCTTGCACCATTAAGAAAAATATCCTGTAAATTATTTTGTTGTTTATTCAACATAACCACCTCCATAATATAGCAATATGTTAATTAAAATTATAACGCTATTACCTATTAATGTCATTAATTATTTTATTTAAAATCTCATCATCAGACATATAGTCCTTATTCAAAAATATTGCTCTTGGATCCTTTCTAAACCAAGTAAGTTGTCTTTTTGCATAATTTCTAGAACCTTGCTTAACCATCTCTTTGCTTTCTTCTAAAGTAATTAATCCATCTAAATACAATAACACTTCTTTGTAACCTATTCCTTGCATTGACTGCATAGAAGAAGTATACCCTAATTTCTTTAAATTAATACATTCAACAAGTAATCCCTTTTCATACATAATTTCTACTCTTTTATTTATTCTCTCATAAAGCTTTGTTCTATCCATATTTAATACAAAATAATGTACATCATATTTGCTTTTATATAAATTATCACCGGCATTATATGAGCTAAAAGGCTTACCAGTAAGCTTATATACCTCTAAAGCTCTAATAACCCTTTTTCTATTATTAGGATGAATAGACTCATAACTTATAGGATCTATTTCTTTTAACATGTTATGGACATATTCTGTTCCCTCTTTATCTATAAGTTTATTTAATTCTTCTCTATATTCATCGTCCTTTTCAGATTCTGTGAAATTCATATTACAAGTCAAAGCATTAATATATAAACCAGTCCCACCAGTAAGGATAGGAAGTTTTCCTCTTCTTAAAATGTCTTCTATGGCTTTTTCTGCCCTCTCCTTATAATCTGCAACAGAAAAAGCTATATCTGGTGAAACTACATCTAACATATGATGTTTTACTCCCAGCATTTCTTCTTCTTTTATTTTAGCTGAACCTATATCCATGCCTTTATAAATCTGCATAGAATCAGTAGAAATTATTTCACCATTCAAGGCTTTTGCCAGTCTAATTGATAGTTCTGTTTTACCTACTGCTGTTGGACCAGCTAGCACTAAGATTTTATCTTTCATATATTTTCCTTTCTAAACAATCCTTCTAAATTTTTTATCTAATTCATAATTGGTCATTTTTATAATTATTGGCCTTCCATGTGGACAATGGAAAGGATCTTCAATATATCTTAATTGCTCAATTAGCTCTTTCATTTCTATTTCAGTAAGATAATCATTAGCTTTTACTGCAGCTCTACAGGCCATTGAAGCAATTTTATTTATTTTAACTTCAACAGTTTTTCCACTTCCCATATTCTTTAGGTTGTCTATCATATCTAAGAACAGTTTTTTAGAGTCCAGCTTTCCTAAGAAATAAGGAACCTCTTTTAAAGAAATTGTATTGTCACCAAATTCATCGATGATAAAACCAGACTCTTCAAAAAGATTCTTATTTTCAATATAGCATTCATAATCATCCATGGACATTTCAAGTACCATCGGTATTAATAAAGGCTGAATAATAGTATTCTTATTTTCGATATCATTTCGATATTTTTCGAATAGGATTTTTTCATGAGCTGCATGCTGATCAATTATATATAGACAATCTAAATATTCTGCCAAGATATATGTTTTATTAAATTGACCAATAACCCTTAAGTCTGCAAATTTTGCCACTGGAACTTTTTTATCAATACTTTTTTTGATTTCACTTTTTTCTTCATTAGAGTTTTCCTTATGAGAGTTGTTATATAAAATTTCTTCCTTCTCAAAATTTTGCTCAACATATTCATCATTTTTAATGAAGTTTTTAGCCTCTTTAGCAGCTTTTAATTCATTATAGATATTCTCTTCCTTTTTAATATCATTCATAGTTACAGAACTATATATATCATTTATAGAAGGTTCCTTTAGTAAGCTTTTTTTTGTTTCAAGTAAATCTATCTGTTCTCTTTTCTCAACATTTATAAGTTCTTCTTTTAGCAATAAAGGATTTTGAATATTAACATTTAGTTGTTCTTGATGAATTGCAAAACTATTGAATACATCATTCTTCAAAGCACTATGAACAGTATCAAAAACAGCCTTAAAAATCATTCTTTCATCTTTAAATTTTATTTCTGCTTTTGTTGGGTGAATATTTACATCTATATTATCAGCAGGAATATCAATAAACAATACAAAGAAAGGAAACTTATTTACTGTTGAGAAAGATTTAAAAGCATTTTCCACAGCAGCAACAACAGTTTTATTCTTAATATATCTATTATTTACATATATGCTTTGATTATTTCTAGACCCACGTGCAATAGATTCTCTTCCAACATATCCATATATCCTAATATAACTGTCTTCATGGTTAGAGAATTCTATGATATCTTCATAAATTGTTTTACCATAAATAGTTCTAATAGTAGATGCTAAGTTATTATCTCCATAAGTTAAAAGAGTCTTTTTTTTATTATTGAATAGTTTAAAAGAAATATTAGGATAAGAAAGAGCTATTCTTGTGACAATATCATTGGCAAGAGATCCTTCTCTAGATGGAGTCTTTAAAAACTTCTTTCTAGCAGGAACATTGAAGAATAGATTTCTCACTTCCATAATTGAACCATTATTCATCCCTATATCATTGATTGATAATATTTCACCAGCAGAAATGGATACTTCCTTACCAAAATTGGCATCGGCAGTCTTACTTCTAAAGTTAACCTCAGAAACAGAGGCAATAGAAGGCAGCGCTTCTCCTCTGAATCCTAAAGTATTAATATGATATATATCATCCACAGATACAATCTTTGATGTAGCATGAGGCAAGAATGCTTTCGAAATATCATCTGCATAAATTCCAGAACCATTATCTATAACACGAATTAAATTTATTCCACCTTCTTCTATTTCAATGGTAATATTTTTAGCACCTGCATCAATGGAGTTTTCTACTAACTCTTTTACTACTGAGGCTGGTCTCTCTACAACCTCACCAGCAGCAATTTTATTAGAAGTATGCTCATCTAATATGTTTATTCTTTTCATCATAGTACCTCACTTACATATTCTTAGATTTTTGTACTATTTCAAAGAGTTTATTCATTGCAGCAAGAGGTGTCATCGTCATTATTTCAATACCAGCAATTTCTTTAAGAAAAGCTTCCTTTTCAATCATTGCAAAATCTATTTGTATTGTATCATTAGTTTCTACAGTCACTTTTTCTTCTTTTTTAGAATCTTTTTCTAAATCTACCACAGCTTCTTGTTTAGTATCCACTACAGTTTCCTTTATTTCTTCTGCAACGTTCTCTTCGGCCATAAACTTTCTTTTGTTACTTTGTTCACTTAACAATTCATGACTTTCATCAAAGGATTTTTCTCCTTCTAACTTGTGTAGAATTTCCTTTGCTCTTTCAATAACACCTTCTGGTAACCCTGCTAGTTTAGCAACCTCAATACCATATGATTGGTCAGCACCACCTTCCACAATTTTTCTTAGGAAAATTACTTCACCAAGTTTTTCAGTTACAGCAACTGAATAATTCTTAACTCCTTCAATAACACCTTCTAATTTAGTAAGCTCATGATAATGAGTAGCAAATAAAGTGTTACATTTTAATGTTTCCTTATTACACATATATTCTATTACTGACCAAGCTATACTTAATCCATCATATGTAGATGTTCCTCTTCCAACTTCATCTAATAAAACTAAACTCTTAGAAGTTGCATTCTTTAAGATATTTGATACTTCCCACATTTCCACCATGAAAGTAGACTTACCACCTGCTAAGTCATCTGATGCTCCTATTCTTGTAAATATCTTATCAGAAATAGAAATATTGGCACTGTTTGCTGGAACAAATGATCCTATTTGCGCCATTAAGTTAATTAGAGCCACTTGTCTCATGTAAGTAGATTTACCAGCCATATTAGGTCCAGTAATAAGAAGAAACCTATCTTTCTTTCTATTTAAATGTGTATCATTACAAATAAATTCACCTTTATCAATTACCTTTTCTACAACAGGGTGACGTCCTTCTTTTATTTCAAAAATTCCCTCTTCGTTAATTTGCGGTTTTACATAATTATTTTCTAAGGCAATAATAGCCATAGTTGAAATTACATCTAACGATGATATTATGTTAGCAGTCTTTTTAAGTCTAGATATTTCTTTTTCTACTTTATCTCTTACTTCAACAAATAACTTATATTCTAAAGCAATAAGTTTTTCTTCAGCACCTAATATTTTTTCTTCCATAACCTTTAACTCTTCAGTAATGAATCTTTCAGCATTAGCAAGAGTTTGCTTTCTTATATAACGCCCTTCAGGAATAGTAGCATAATTTGCTTTAGATATCTCTATATAATAACCAAATACTTTATTATAGCCAACTTTTAATGAACGGATACCAGTAAATTCTCTTTCTTTATTTTCAAGTTCAGCAATCCACTGTTTACCATTAAGCTTTGCACTTCTAAGTTCATCTACTTGGGCAGAATATCCATTATTAATTATATTTCCTTCTTTTACTGATATTGAAGGATCAGCAATAATTGCTAAGTTTAATAATTCATTTAAATCATCTAATGTATCTAATGAATTATACCATTCCTTTAGTAATGGTGCATTTAATCCATTTAAAACAGCTTTTATAGATGGCAGTTTTTGTAATGATGATTTTAATGAAACTAAATCTCTAGCATTAACATTCTTATTAGAAATCTTACCTACAATTCTTTCTATATCATAAACATCCTTAAGAGCTTCTCTAATTTCCTCATTTATATATGTGTTATTATATAATTCTTCTACAGATGTTAATCTATTTTCAATTTCATCCTTCTTTATTAATGGTTCTTCAATCCACTTTCTTAGAGTTCTTCCTCCCATTGCAGTGGCAGTCTTATCTAAAACCCAAATAAGACTTCCCTTTTTAGTCTTATCCCTTAAGTTTTCAGTAAGTTCTAAGTTTCTTCTAGAACTACTGTCAATTGACATATAGTTTATAATGTCATATGTATCTAAAAGATTTATATTAGATAAACTTATCTTTTGTGTTTCTAATATGTATTTTAATAATGTAGAAGAAGCTTTCTTTGCTCTCTTATCAAGATTTTTTAAATCTAAAGATGTGAATTGAGCTATCATTTCTTCATCACTACAAGAAAAGTCATTGAAGTCCTTAATAGTAACTAAAGCGTTACTTATACCTTTAATATCATTTTCTAAGTTTTCATAAATACTCTTATCTATAAGAATTTCTTTTGGTGAAATTTTTGATATTTCATCTAGAAGGCTTGCCTTAGAAACAGTAAATGATGTTGTTTTAAATTCACCAGTGGAAATATCTGAAGAGGCTACACCATATATGCCATCTTCTTCATAAATAGATAACATATATACATTTTTGTATTCTTCTTCAGTTGTATTTTCTATAAAAGTACCTGGTGTAATAACTTTAATTACATCTCTTTTAACTATACCTTTAGTAGCTGCAGGATCTTCAACTTGTTCACCAATGGCAACCTTATATCCTTTATTAACTAATTTAGATATATATGAAGCTGCAGCATGGAATGGAATTCCACACATTGGTGCTCTTTCTTCCAAACCACATTCTCTACCTGTTAAAACAAGTTCTAATTCTTTCGATGCTATCTTCGCATCTTCAAAAAACATTTCATAAAAGTCACCTAATCTATAAAAAAGAATACAATCTTCATATCTTTCTTTTATTTCAACGTATTGTCTCATCATAGGCGTTAATGCCATGATACATCCCTCCTAGTAATTTTCAAGGTATATACCTTGATTTTTAGCCATTTTATAAAATAAATTATACATTATTACAAAAAAAATATAAAGGAAATAAGACTAAACAAATTTATCTAAAATCATTGTATAATTATTCAGATATATCCTCGTATATTTGTATACAAATCGCTAATTATTCACTTATAATTAATATTTATACATGATATTGAAATAAGTTTTACCATAAAATGAGCTGTTCACTAATTATTTAGTGCGACAGCCCTTTTTAAAATTATTATATTATTGCAGTAATTACTCTTTTTTACTTTCTTCTTTAATTTTATCAGCTAGTTTATCTGAAACACCTGGAATATAAGCTTTAACATTTTCTGTTGGATCATTTAATAATCCAAGTAATAGCAAAATGCTACAGATGGATTCTATGATCCCCATAACTTTATCACTATTGATGTCTAAGCCAAATTGACATAATAAACTTACAATAAGTGCAGCTAAAGCTACTATGGTACCTCTGTTATTTAATCTAGATAAAATAGACTTCCAAACTGACATAGTTCACATCTCCCTATTATTAATCTTTTAATAACTATAAACTATACACTAAATATTATTTCTATACATCAGTAAATATTCCTTAATCTAATAAAAAAAGAAACTATATTATATTTTGAAATACCTAATTTAATTAAGGTATAAAATAAAATTAAAAAAGCTGCCACATATGGCAGCTTTAAATTATTTAATTACTTCACCTATTAATGAGAAGTTTTGAGCTCTTGTTATTTTTACATTAACAAGTTCTCCAACATTTACATTTTCACCAGTAAAGTTAACTAATCTTCCTGTTCTAGTTCTTCCTGTAAGTTTTTCAGCATCATTTTTGCTATTTCCTTCTACTAATACTTCAAGTATATTTCCTTCTTCAGCCTTATTTTGTGCAATCACTCTTTCATTTACTGCAGCAATTAATCTATTAAACCTATGGTGCTTATCTTCCTCACTAACTTGATTTAACATCATATCAGCTGGTGTATTGTTTCTTCTTGAATAAATGAAAGTAAATGCTGAAGAATATCCTACTTCTTTAACAAGTTCTAATGTTTCTTGGAAATCTTCTTCTGTTTCACCTGGGAAACCAACAATAATATCTGTTGTTAAAGTCACTCCTGGTATTTCTTCTTTAATTTTCTTTATTAAATCTAAATAATATTCTTTTGTGTAATGTCTATTCATTTTCTTTAATATACTATTTGATCCACTTTGTACTGGTAAATGAATTTGTTCGCATAACTTATCACATTCTTTAATAGCCATTATTACATCATGTGTAAGGTCTTTAGGATGAGATGTCATAAATCTAACTCTTTCTAATCCTTCTATTTCATTAATCATTCTTAAAAGTTTTGCAAAATCAACTTCTTCTTCTAATCCTTTACCATATGAGTTTACATTTTGACCAAGTAAAGTTATTTCTTTATAACCTTGTGCAACAAGTTCCCTTACCTCATTTAAAATATCTTCAGGCTTTCTTGAACGTTCTCTTCCTCTTACATATGGTACTATACAATAAGTACAGAAGTTGTTGCATCCATACATTATTGTTACGAAAGCTTTTACATTACTTTCTCTATCTATTGGAAGTCCTTCAACAATATCTGTTTCTTTATTAAATATTTCTTTTATTTGAACACCTTCAGTTTTAACTCTATTTAAGTATTCAGGGAATTTATATGCATTATGTGTACCAAATACAATATTTACATATGGGAATTTTTTTAAAATTTTATCTGCCATACCTTCTTGCTGCATCATACATCCACATATTCCTATAATTAAATCTGGATTTTCTTTCTTTAAATGCTTAAGACTTCCTAAATTACCAAAAACCTTATTTTCGGCATTTTCTCTTACACAACAAGTATTAAACAATATTATACCTGCGTCTTCCTTATTTTCAGTTTTTGTATATCCAACTCTTTTAAGCATACCAGATAATTTTTCAGAATCTTCTTCATTCATTTGGCATCCCCAAGTTTCGATATAGAAGTGTTTTTTTACATTATCTTTTTCTTTAAGTTCATCTAATATTTTAATATCAAAATTTTTACTCATTATTGTTCCTCCAAAATTTATATAAATCATAACGTATTATAACATAACTTTTTGCAAAAAATAAAGAGTAGGATTTTTAGGTTCTGTATACTTTTAATAAATATATTTTTGTTATTTCTCTCTTTTCCAGTTATTTATGGAGTACTCATATTTAAATCCACATTTATTATATAAATTTATGGCTTTAATATTATTTTTATCCACTCTAATGTATAAATCCAATATATTTCTATCAATACACTCATTGATAATATGATTTAATAATAATTCGCCAAAGCCCTTCCCCCTAAAAACAGGAACTATACCAAAATTAACAACAGTATATCTTCCCCTATTATAAATAACTTGTCCATACCCAATAGCACTATTATTCATCATCAAAAATATAGAGAGATCATCTATATAATATTCTTGCTTTATATCATTTTCAATGTCTGAAACATAAATTTCTGCTCGCATTTTATCATGAAAAATATCATTTTGCAGGTCACATCGTAACTTTTCATCTTTACCTATTTTAAATCTTTTAAATGCTATATTAGGATGTATAAACCTATTGCTATAAGCATATTCAAGAACATCTTTATCTTCTGTTATCTTTTTAAATAATATTTCACTACCTTTTTTATCTTGGTCAAATAATACAAGTTTCATTAAAAATGTTTCTCTATATTTACAAAAACCTAGCTTACGTAATACGCTATTGATTGCTTCATTATTCAACTCCTCATAAATAAGCATATCGTTATTAAACTCCCATAGTATATCTTTATCAACTATTTCTAAATATGATGGTTTAACATATAAAGACCACACCTTAATTGGATTTTCGAAAGGTATGTTATACCAAATATAACCTATGACTTTCTCATTATGAACAAATAATTTCACAAATTTTTTTAGTACTATCTTTGAAAAAAAACTTTCACTTTCATAATACTTAAAAAAATCTTTATCATAAGTTTTAAAATTTAGCTTTTCTGCACTTAATTTCTTAAATTTATCCAAATTACTATTTGATAACTTTTCTAACGATAACATGCCAATCCCTTCTAACACTTAACTTATTCAAAGACAAAAAGATTACACTGAAATAATATGTGTAATCTTTTTTAATAATACCTTGTAATTTATAAAGGCTAAGTTTTATTCAGCATCTTTTATGCTAAGTGCTATTTTTCTATTTTCTTTATCAATACTTAGTATTATACATTTAACTTCTTGACCAATAGATAAAACTTCACTTGGATGTTTTATATGATCGTGGCTTATTTTTGAAATATGAACTAAACCATCTATACCTGGCTCTAATTCAACAAAAGCACCAAAATCATTAATTCTAACTACCTTTCCTAAAACAGCTGAGCCTTCGCTATACTTTTCATCAACAACACTCCATGGTTCTGGAGTTAGTTCCTTAATACTTAATGATAATTTTTTTGTTTCTTTATCTAAGTTTATAATCTTAACATCTACAATTTGACCAATTTTTAAGACTTCCTCACAAGATTTTATGTGACTCCATGAAATTTGTGATAAATGAATTAAACCATCAACACCATCAACTTCTGCAAAAGCACCAAAATTTGTGAATCTCTTAATTTCAGCTTTTACAATATCACCAACTTGAAGAGAATCCCAAGTTATAGCCTCCTTTTTAGCTTTAGCTTCTTCTAAAAGAATCTTTCTTGAAGCAACAATTTTTGAAAGATTTTCTTTTGAAAAATCTATAAGCTTAACAGCCATTTCTGTTCCTACTAGGCTTTCTTTATCTTCTACATATTTAATATCAATTTGCGAAGATGGTATAAATATTCTTACACCATTGTAGTATGCAACTAACCCTTTTTCTTTTGCAGCAGTTACTTTGATTGTTAATTCTTCTTTGTTTTCATATACTTTTTCTAAGTATCCTAAAGCTTCGTCTTTTTCAAATTCAAGTCTTGATAAAACTACATAGTTATCTTCGTTTTTTAATTTGATAACTTTAGCCTTTATTATATCTCCAACTTTGATATTGCTTAATACTTCTTCAAGCTTTTCTGCTGATGTAAGTTCTTTAAATGGAATAACACCATCTGATTTATATCCTATTAAAGATATTACTACAACATCATTAGTTATAGATAAAATTTCACCTTCTACTTCATCTCCAATACGAAATTTTCTATCCATTTCGTTCATTAACTCCAATTGATTTTCCATTTTTCTATTCCCCTCCAACTTATCAATAACTTCCTTTATAATCCAATCTGGAGTTGATGCTCCAGCTGTTATCCCAATTTTTTCGAATGATTCGTTTTCAATAAATTCTTTTGGTAATTCGTTCACATTTTCAATGTGTATAGTATTTGTACAATTACTTTTAGCTATTTCATAAAGCTTTGTTGTGTTTGAACTATTTTTTCCTCCTACAACAATAACTGCATCACTAACTTTAGAAAGCTCATCAATACTCTTTTGTCTCACTTCTGTAGCTGAACATATTGTATTAAATGATAAAAGTTCCTTAACATGTGGAGTTAAATTGTTAATAGTATTTTTCCAATTTTCCTCTTTTTCAGTAGTTTGTGACACTGCACATACTTTGTTTGGAAGTTCTTCATTAAACTCACCATTAGTTGTTACTATTGCTTCATTGTTACACCAACCGTTTATCCCCGCAACTTCCGGATGTTTTTTATCACCTAAAATTACAATTTTATATCCCAAAGAAGAATATTTATTAACCTTCTTCTGTATATTCGTAACGTAAGGGCAAGTTGCATTAACCACTATAAAATTTCTTGCTTTTAGTGATTCTATAACTTCACTTCCTACTCCATGGGAACGTATTACTATTACATCGCCTTCTTTTAACATATCAACGTTCTCAAATTCTACTGAATATATATTATTTTCTTCTAAAAATTTAACAACATCATTATTATGAATTAAAGGTCCTAATGTGTATATCTTTTTACTATACTGCTTTTGAATTTTAATTGCTTCCTCTACTGCTCTTTGAACTCCAAAGCAAAATCCAGCATTTTCAGCAAGTGTGATTTTTTTCATAAAATTTCTCCTAAGTTAAATCAATATAATTTTATTTTAATATATTTTCAATATAATTACAAATTATTTCAGTAACTTCATTTATATTGTAATTTGAACTATCTATTTCTATTGCATCATCAGCTTTTCTTAATGGATCAACTTCTCTTGTGCTATCTATAGTATCTCTTCTAATTATTTCATTTAATATTTCATCATAATTAACTTCAAGACCTCTTTCAGTTAATTCTTTAAATCTTCTATTAGCACGTTCTTTTGCACTAGCAGTTAAAAAAAATTTGAATTTTGAATCTTTTAAAACCACAGTTCCAATATCTCTTCCATCCATAATAACATTATATTTTTCTGCAATATTTCTTTGTAACTGAACTAACTTAGATCTAATTTCTGGTATAGATGCATAGTTTGAAACTATTGCACTTATTTCTGGCATTGTAATTTCTTCTTGCACGTTAATTCCGTTTAAAACTAAATCATCATTTTCAAAATGAATTTCCATAGTATCAACTAATTTTACTAATTTTTCTACCTCTTCTGGCTTAATATGTTTACGTTCGGCCATTAAAGCAACTGCTCTATACATTGCTCCGGTATTTATATACATAAGATCAAATTTCTTTCCTACTATCTTTGCTATAGTGCTTTTCCCTGCACCAGCTGGTCCATCTATTGCAACTGATATTCTCATATTATACCACCTTTCAAAACTATATATTATTTTTATACTTTAAAATTATATAATCATTATTGAAAGTTCACAAGTGTTATAAATATTTTCCTGCCAAATATCCTGTAGATAATGCTATTTGTACATTATATCCACCTGTAAAAGCATCAATATCTATAACCTCACCAGCAAATGATAAGTTATTAATAATCTTTGATTTCATTGTTGAAGGATCTATTTCTAAAGTAGATACACCACCTGAAGTAACTATTGCTTCTTCTAAAGGTCTCAACCCCTTTACTTTACCTTTTATACCCTTAATAACACTTACAAGATTTTTTCTTTCTAATTTAGTAATTTCATTAACCTTCTTATAGTCATCTATCTTTGAAAGTTTTATTATTAATGGAATCATTTTTTGTGGTAATAAATCATCTAATGAATTTCTAAAATCCTTATTAATATATTTTTTAAAATCTTTTTGTACTCTTAAATCTAGCTCTTTATCATCTAAAGATGGTTTTAAATCAATAGAAATTGAATATGTATCTTTATAATCTATATATCTTGATCCTGAAAGTACTATAGGTCCAGATATTCCATAAGAAGTAAATTTCATTTCTCCTTGATTTGAATATTTAACCTTATTCTTACTATCTAGTATATCTAACTTAACATTCTTTAATGTTAAGCCCATCAATTCTTTAAACCAGTCTCCATTTAATTCAACTGGTACCAATGAAGGTTTTAAATCAATTATTTTATGTCCTAGTTTTTCTGCTAAAACTTGCCCTTCACCTCTTGAACCAGTTAAAGGATAGGATGCTCCACCAGTGGCAATTATAAAATAATCAGCACTAATTTTTTGATTATTATTTATTTCAACTGATTTTATTGTATTATTTTCAAAGAATACATCTGTAACTTTAGAATTTAATTTAATATCCACCTTAGCCTTACTTAGTTTTTTAGATAAAGCTTTTATTATATCTGAGGATTTATCAGACTCAGGGAATATTCTTCCACCACGCTCTATCTTTAATTTTGTTCCTTCACTTTCTATCATTTCTATAACATCATTATTAGTAAATGAATATAAAGCACTATATAAAAAATGCGGATTACCAGGAATATAATCAAAAAAGTCGCCAATATCTTTACCATTTGTTATATTACATCTTCCTTTTCCTGTGATAAATAACTTTTTAGCTATTTTTTCATTACCATCAACTAAAACAACATTATGGTTTTCAGCAGCTGTGATGGCAGCCATTATACCTGCTGGCCCTGCTCCTATTACCATTACCTTAGACATAATCTTTTCTCCTTTATGTTAAAAATTAAAGGAATTAACTTTTGCTAATTCCTTTAGTGTTACAATTACAATATTTTTTTAAAATTCATCATCATTATTATGATTATAAGAATATACATTATATTCTTTCCAAATCTCTTCCAGACTGTTAAAGGTAGTTGAAACACTTTCTTTCTGTCTTAATCCTACTGCAATTAGTAATGCATTAATAACAGACAATGGTGCTACTAATGAATCAACAAAGGAAGCCATATTGCTTTGAGCAATTAAAGAATAGTCTGCTCTTTGTGCAAGTGGTGATATGATGCTATCAGTTAAAGCAACAATTGTAGCTCCCCTATCTTGTGCAAAACTTAATACATCAATAGTTCTATTAGCGTATCTTGGGAAGCCTATTCCTATTACAAGGTCACCTTCACCTATATTAATCATTTCTTCAAAAATATCAGAAATACCATAACCTACAGTTTTTACATTCTGCAATATTACATTTAAATAAAATCCTAAAAATTCTGCAAGAGCCATAGAACTTCTAAGTCCAATGATATAAATTCTTTTTGCTTCAAAAATATTATTTACAACATCTTCAAATGTTGAATAATTTATTTTTTCCATAGTTGCTCTAATATTTTCCATATCAGACTTTAAAACACCTTTAAGCGTATATCCATTACAAATATAATCGTTTGATAAATCAAGTCTTTGAACAGTTGTAAGCTTATTTTTAATCAGTTCCTGTAAAGATTTTTGTAAACTTGGATATCCAGAGAAACCTAGTTCAATAGCAAAACGTACTACTGTAGATTCAGACACCCCCACCGAATTTCCAAGTTTAGCTGCAGTCATAAATGCAGCTTTATCATAATTTTTAAGTATATATTCAGATATTAATTTCTGGCCCTTACTTAGTTTAGGAAACTTATTATGAATAATGGCCATTAAATCTTGAGCTTCATCGTTGTTGGTTTTATCCATTGTTAAATCCTTTCTTTTTTCAAATAATCAGCTTAAATTATTTTAGCACTTATAATAAATATTATCAATTATATTATAAATTTAAAATTCTATTTTTCAATATAATATCAATTTCATTTCTTTTCTATCACTATTAATAATGGTGCCGATTTTGCTCTATTTAAATATTCATGAAGCATGACTCCATATATGTTTTTAGGTAAGCTTCTTACATACTCCATGATAAAGTTTTCTTCATTTTTCCCTTCTGAATGTCCCCTATAAATTGCAATAGTCATTATACCGTTACTATCTAGAAGTTCTAATCCGGCTTCAATACTCTTCATAGTAGTTTTTGCTAAGGTAGTTATTTCTTTATTACTACCTGGAAGAAATCCTAAATTATACATTATGCAGTTTACCTTATCTTCTATAACATATTCATCAAATTTATGGTGAGAATCATTTACAACAGATACATTTTTCCTATTTTTAAGTTTATAATTTAAGCAAGCTTCTTCTTGAACATCAAATGAGTAAACTTTTTCAAACCTTTCGCACAGAAAATCTGTATCATATCCATTTCCTAAAGTAGCATCTATGGCTATAATTTTTTTTTCTAAATGATTTTCTATGATACTATGGGATAAATCGCTAATATCAGAAACATATTTAAACATAATTTATAGCTCCTTTATATATTGAAGTTCTTCTTTTGTCAGTTCTCTATATTTCCCCTGTTGTAAATAACCTAGTTTTAAATCACCTATAGATACTCTTTTTAAAGAAATAACTTCATGATTAAGAGATGAACACATTCTTCTTATTTGCCTATTTTTCCCTTCGTAAATAGTAATTTCTACAGTAGATATATATGAATTTTTTACTAAATCTTCTGAAATAATTCTTATCTTTGCTGGTGCTGTAACATATCCACCAATATCCAATCCTTTTTCAAACCTTTCCATATCTTCTTTTGAAAATACACCTTTACATTCAGCTATGTACTTTTTATCGATTTTAACTCTTGGATGAATTATATTATTATATATATCACCGTCATTAGTTAATAATAAAAGGCCTGAACTATCATAATCAAGTCTTCCTATTGGATATACTCTTTCTTCAACCTTAACAATATCTAGGATAGTCTTTCTTCCTTTTTCATCTTTTACAGATGTAATAACTCCCTCAGGCTTATTAAGCATTATATATACTTTATTTTCCTCTGGAAGTATTCTTTTGCCTTCGTATTCAACTATATCATCTAAAGTAACTTTAGTACCTAGTTCATTTATAACTATTCCATTAACCTTTACTTTCCCAGTTAATATTATTTCTTCGCATTTTCTTCTAGATGCAACACCACATCTAGCCATATACTTTTGCAATCTTTCTTCCATGTTTTTCACTCCATTATTCTTATTCAAGCTAATTATATATTTTACTGACTGTTAATACAATATATAAATTTCATCTAAATTATTAGCTTTATTTATGTTTAAGTTTATATCATATTTTTCGCTATTATATGGTAAAATATATAAATAATTTAAATAAAGATTATATTTTATAAAATTGGGGGTGTATTATGTATATTGATGAAGCAAAAAAAGCAAGAAAAAGAATTGAAGATATTATAGTTAAAACGCCATTATTACATAGCGATATTTTTAGCAAACTTTCTTCAAACAATGTGTTTATGAAATGTGAAAATCTTCAAGTTACAGGGGCTTATAAGATTAGAGGAGCTCTTAATAAAATCTCTCAATTATCTAAAGAAGAAAAAATTAAAGGAGTAGTATGCTCATCAGCTGGAAACCATGCTCAAGGAGTAGCTTATGCGTCTTCAATATTGGGAATTGAATCTACCATTGTAATGCCTAAAACAACGCCATACTTAAAAGTGCAATCAACAAAGAATTATGGTGGAAATACAGTTCTATTTGGTTCATATTATGATGATGCTTTTTTAGAAGCAAAAAGAATTGAAAAAGAAGAGGGAAAGGTTTTTATTCCACCATTTGATGATTTTGATATAATATATGGTCAAGGGACTATTGGTCTAGAAATCCTAGAGGACTTACCTGATGTAGACTATATAATATGTCCAGTAGGTGGCGGTGGTCTTATAAGTGGTATAAGCTTAGTTGCAAAATCTTTAAATCCTGGGATAAAAATTATAGGTGTTCAAGCTTCTGGAGCTCCTTCAATGTATGAAAGTATTAATAAAGGTGAAAGGATTACCTTGGAACAAGTTAACACCATAGCTGATGGTATAGCTGTTAAATCTCCTGGGGAAAAGACTTTTGAAATCATTGATAAATATGTTGATGAAATAGTTACTGTAACGGAAGGTGAAATTGTTGATGCATTCCTATTATTAAGTGAAAAGCATAAACTTTTAGGAGAAGCGTCAGGAGTTGTTTCTCTAGCTGCTCTAAATAAGTTAAACTGTAAAGATAAAAAGATTTGTTCAATAATAAGCGGAGGTAATATTGATATGCTTACAATATCAAATCTCATAAATAACGGCCTTGTTTCTGGAGGCCGACTATTCTGTTTCTCAGTGGAGCTACCAGATATTCCAGGACAATTAGTTGATATTTCTCAAATATTATCTGAAGAAAATGCTAATGTAGTCAAGCTTGAACATAATCAATTTAAAGCAATGAATAGAATTAATAATGTTTTACTTGAAGTAACAGTAGAAACTAATGGTCATGAACACATTAATAAAATCATTAAACACTTTAACAGTAAAGGATATAAAATCAATATTATGTATAAAGGATAATTGATAATGAGAATTAAAAAAACAGTATCAGAGGATACTGCTTTTTTGTTAAGCTCCGTATATAGAATAATACTCTTCTATTTTAGCTTTTATTTCATCATCAATATAAACTTTTCCATTTACTTCTCTATTATATAGGTATTCAACAACTTCCTTCATTGAAACAATTGCATAAGTTGTGATACCAAAAGTTTCTTTTATTTCTGCTTGAGCTGATTTATCACCTCTACCTTTTTCCATTCTATCAACTGATATAACAAGCCCTTGAATTTTAACATCGCCTTGAGCCTTTAAAATAGGAGCTGTTTCATATATAGAAGTTCCTGCTGTCATAACATCTTCAACAATAACTACTCTCTTAGTGTCATCTAATTTAGCACCTAACAGTATTCCGCCTTCACCATGATCTTTTACCTCTTTTCTATTAGAGCAGTACTCAACATTTAAATCATATAGCTTATTCATTGATATTGCTGTTGTAACTGTTAATGGTATTCCTTTATAAGCTGGTCCAAAAAGTACATCAACTTCTTTACCAAAATATTCATTTATAGCCTTTGCATAAAACATTCCTAATTTATCTAACTGTTCACCAGTTGTATAATTTCCTGTATTAATAAAGAAAGGAGTTTTTCTTCCACTTTTTGTTATAAAATTTCCAAATCTTAAAACATTGCTTTCTACCATAAATTCTATAAACTCTTGTTTGTATTGTTCCATTATAAGCTTCCCTCTCAATTACGTATATTTTTCTAATCAATTGTAACATTAATCGTAAAAAAAGCCAATAAATTTATTTTTTTAACAAATTCTCGGTAATTGTTCACCTTTCATTGGAAAGCATTTAATTTTAGCACCAATAATTGTCTCTAAGTATAAATTCTTCTTACCATCAGCAATAACTTCTCCGATAATAGTAGCTTCTTGTCCTTCTTGGCTATTTCTTAATAAGTTTAAAACATCTATAGCATGCTGGTTGGAAACAATAATGATAACTTTTCCTTCATTAGCCATGTACAAAGGATTTAATCCTAATAAATCACTGAACTCCGATACTTCTGAACTAATAGGAAGTTTATCCTCATAAATAAGCATCTCTTTGTTAGAAGCATCAATTATTTCTAATAGAGTTGTAATAACTCCTCCCCTAGTAGGATCTCTCATCACTTTTATTTCTGATGAACTATTTAAAATACTTTCTATTATGCCATTTAAACTTTGACAATCACTTTTTAGAAGAGAACTTTCACATAAATTATTCCTTTCATTCATAATGGCAGCTCCATGCTCACCTATTGTACCACTGATTATTATCTTATCACCTACTTTAATGCTTCTCATTCCTAATGGCCTATTTCTAGATATCACCCCTATGCCTGTGGTATTTATAAATAGCTTATCACCATTCCCATTTTCTACCACCTTTGTATCACCACATACTATTTTGATATTAGCTTTCATTGCTTCATGACTGATTGTTTTTATTATTTCTTCAAGTTCATTTATCGCTAGTCCTTCCTCGATAATAAGTGAAAGTGATAAATATAAAGGAATAGCTCCCACTACTGACAGATCATTAACTGTTCCACAAATAGATAATTTTCCTATATTACCGCCATTAAAAAATATGGGATCAACCACAAAACTATCTGTAGTCATGGCAATTTCTCCTGATATTTTACCGAGAGTAGTAGCGTCATTTTTTTGCAAAAGAAATTCATTGCCTAAATATTTAAAGAATAACTCTTCTATTAATTTATTTGTTTCTTCTCCACCACTTCCATGTGATAACTGAATAAAATCCATTATTACCAATCCCTTCTATACTTATAGTAATTATTACATGTGCCTTCATTAGAAACCATACAAGGTCCCATTGGATTGCTCGGTGTACATATTCTATCAAAATATATACATTCCATTGGTGTTTTCATTCCTTTAATTATACTTCCACAAAGACATTTACTTGAAATTTCTATATTGTTAAATTTAACTCTAAACTTTTTTAATGCATCATACTGTTCATAAGAATCCTTTAATTTATAGCCACTATCACTAACTTCACCCAGTCCTCTCCAAAAGCTGCTATCTATATCAAAAACCTCTTCAATCTTTTTCCTAGCTACAATATTACCTTCTCTTTTTACTACACTCTTATAATAATTAATGCAGGTATACTCTCTTTTTTCTGCCATCATAGATAATTTCAAAATACTTGCCAAAATTTCAGCTGAGGTAAATCCTGAGATAACCATTGGTATATTGTATTTCTCAGCTAAAGACTTAAATTCCTGGCTTCCAGTTATAGCACAGACATTCCCTGGGCATATTAAGCCATTAATTCCTATATCTTTATCTTTAAGAATATATTCAATGATAGGTGGCATTCTCTTAATTGCTACAATAAAACTCAAGTTACTTATATTTTTCACTTTTGCCCTAATTAAAACATCGGCATATATAGGTACAATTGTTTCAAAGCCAACAGCTATAAAAACTATTTCATTTCCCTTATTACACTCTGCTAAAGTTAATAATTCTTCTGGAGAATATATAACTTCAATTTTCTTTCCATTTGATTTTTCTTTTAATAAACTACTGTGGCTACCAGGAACCTTAAGCATATCTGCAAAAGTAACTATCACTACACCTTTATCTAACAAAGCAATAGCACTATCTATATAATTGATTTCAGTTACACATACAGGACATCCTGGTCCTGAAATAAGGTGTATATTTTTAGGCATAACTCTATCAATACCATACTTATAGATTGACATTGTATGTGTTCCACATACCTCCATTATCTTCATTGGCTTTTTAAGATAATCATTAATCTTTAGTATTATATCTTTAGATAAATTTATATCCTCCACAAGCTTAAACACTATTTTTTTCTCCTTCTAACACCGTTAATAACTCTTTAAAAATTTTTAAGGTTTCCTCAGCTTCAGCCTTTTCAATCTTAGTAATTGCAAATCCCGCATGCACTAAAATATAATCTCCTATATTTAAATTAGGAATTAAAGTAGTTACAATATTCTTTTTTATTGTGCCGAAGCTTACTAAAGCATTACCATCCTTTATTTCCATTACTTCTCCTGGCATAGCAACACACATATAATCACCCCTCTACATATTATTGTATAATATTGGAAAATGTTTTTAAATAGCTTTTCTTAGAATTTATATAAGCTTTATAATTTTATCTTTAGAATCAATAAGAACTTCAGCTCCCATTGGTAGTGTTAGAGATGGCAAACTATGTCCACAAGCAACTCCTGTAATTATAGGTTTTCCTAAAGGTTTAAGCAACTCTTCAATAATTTCAGAAATTGTTAAGCTTTGCTGTGGCTTAGAAGCTTTACACTTTGAAAAATAACCTAAAATAATACCTGAACAAGCATTAATTTTTTTAGCTTGAATAAGTTGAAGGAGCATTCGATCAATTTTATAAGGTTCTTCAGCAATTTCTTCAATAAAAAGTATCTTATTATTAGTATCTATTTCATTATCTGTACCTAATGATGAACATATTATTGAAAGGTTTCCTCCAGTAAGCTTTCCACATGCTTTTCCCTCAACAATAAATTTAATTTTTTTACTCCGAGGATTATATAAATTACCCTTAAGGTCATTGGCAAAAATCATTTTTTTTAAACTATTTAATGTAAATTTATCTATTCCTTTATATAATTCCGTTGCTGGCATTGGTGCATGATAAGTAATCAAATTACATCTCTGATTAATAGCAATATGAAGCATAGTAATATCACTATAACCAAATAGTGCCTTAGGATTTTCCTTAATAGCTGTGAAATTTATCTTATCAAGCAATCTTGCGCAACCATAACCACCTCTTAAAGCATAAACAGCCTTTATATCTTTATTGTCAAACATTTCATTAATATCATCAGCTCTAAGAATATCTTCTCCTGCAAAATATCCATGTTCTAAGGTACAACTTTTACCTAATATTACTTTAAGACCTAAACATTCTAAAGCATTAATTGCTGATTCAAGTCTATCTTTTATTATTGGACCTGCTGGAGCAACATATCCCACCTTATCGCCATTTTTTAATGGAGTTGGCCTAATCACATAAACACTTCCTTTAAATATCTTTCTTTGTAAATATATTTAAATAAATAATATATTAGAATTATTCAATAAATAAAAGTCATCAGCTAAAAAACCAATGACTTAGATACATACGCTAATGGGAATTATTAAAATTGTTTCTCCTTCAATTTTAAATTTAGGTTGACTAGGTAATATTATTCCAGAGTCATTTAAATTATTGCCTATATCACAGCAACAATTAAGAAGATTTTCGTAAAATAAAGGCTGTCCCGTTTTTCTTAGTAAATGAATATTGTCATTTTTGCTACATATTTTAACTACTTTCCCTATAACTTTGCATGGGCATTCTACTTCATCAAATATATTTGAATAAGTATCAAAAAAATTTTTATTATTTACTATCACTACAATATCATTTCCTTCAGTCTTAATAATTAAATCTTTTGTATTATTGCTAGTAAGTAATGTTTTTAAATGTGCCATCTGCTTAAAAACAAGCTGAAAATTATTTAATATCTGTTCATTGCAATTACAATATTTTTTCATTTCAGATATTCCAATACAATTAATAGCATCATAAAATACATCTAAATATGCTAGTACCGACTCTGAACTTATACTTCCTGTAATTTCAATATAATCACCTACCTTTAAATCCTGATTTTTTCGCCAATCACCTGTAATACTTTTTAATAAATTAGAATTAACTAAACTATTCATAAGCTGTGAATGTAATTCGAAGCTTGTATAAATTCTTGTAAGCTCCTCTTCACGCCTACAAAATCTACGTCCATCTAAATTCTGCCTATTTTCTTTTCCTTCAGTAGTATTGCAGGCGTTATTAAAACTCTTCCCTTTATAACCGTCCCTTTCATCTTTCATTTGTCTATCTTCCTGAAAATATAAATCTTTATCTGTAAAATCAACTCCAGCAGAAATAGTTCTATCTTCTATCCACTTTGAAGTTCGTCTTTCTATATATCCATTTATAATAAGAGAATTCAAATTTTTAGTAAGGCCTTCATCAAGGTAAATTAGCAAGTCAGTAATATCCAAGATTAATAACACCCTTTCTTAGAGTATTTATTATAGATATTTTATTCCAATGCAAAAATAAATGTTACAATAATAAAATAAGTACCTATGCTTATTTACTTTAGCATAGGTACTTGCTATTATAAAATCTCTATTGAATTCATATCTAACTTATAAGTAACATCTTTTCTTTCAACAATTAAATTTATCTTTTCCTTTAAATTATTATCTTCTTTAATTTTACCAATTAATTCTTTTGTAGGATTTATGGCAAAAGGACAACTGACTGATTTAAACATTGTATAATCGCCAGAAGTATCTCCATAAGCATAACTATTATTTAAATCAATATTATACTTTTCTACTAATTCATTAATAGCTTTTTTCTTGCTATTTGAATCCCACATTGGTATTACTTCTCCATTATATTTTCCATTTTCATCAACCTCATAAATAGTGCCTCTATAATCATCCATATGGTATTTTTCAGACATTTCTTTAACTAATTCTATTGGGGAACCAGAAATTGCAATAACAATATGTCCTTGATTTTTATGCCATTTTATTCTTTCTCTTGTGAAAGTATATACTCTATCACCTTTTTGCTCAATAACTTTTCTGGCTATATGCTTAATATGTTCTTCCCCAGTTCCAATTATGGCTTCCATATATATATCTACCATTTTTAATAGATATGTATCATAATCTCCTTGTCTTTTATCCCAGCTGATATATGCAGGTCTTACTTCATTTTCCCACTTTTCTTTATCAACTAATTCATATTTAATTATCTTCTTAAATACTTCTGTTATTAATCCTTCTCTATATATTGTTCCATCAATATCAAAAAATGCTGCAATTCTACTCATATCTTACTCCTTTGTTTATATACTTTAATTTAACTATATATTACATCAACTATTAATTCAAGAAATATTAAAAAACAAATGAAAGCAAAATACTTAAAAATAATATTACCACTATCACAATAAGTGAAAGTAACGTAGGAATTGTTATATTGAAGAAGATAAGCAATAACTTTATCCCTGTAAATATTAAGATACACCCTACTCCATATTTTATCCCCTTAAACATACTATTAAGCTTAGATAGAATAAAATAAAGACTTCTTAGACCTATTATTGCAAAGATATTTGATAAATATACTATTACCACATTGGTAGTAATAGAAAATATCGCTGGAATGGAATCCATTGCAAATATTATATCCGAAGATTCAATCAGTAGTAAAATTAAAAATAACGGAGTTGCATAAAGTTTAGTATTCTTTCTGATGAAAAAGTATTCACCTTCTATTTCATCTGTAAAAGGTATAATACCTTTTAAAAATTTAACTATCTTTTTATCGCTATAATTAGTAGACTTATCTTCCTCTTTTATCATCATTTTAAAACCACTAAAGATTAAAATCACACTAAAAATGTAGGTTACAAAATGAAACTTATTGATTATTGTTATACCTAAGAAAATAAATATAAATCTTAGAACCATAGCACCTATTATTCCATAGGTTAATACTCTTTTTTGATACTCTTGTGGTATATTAAAATTGGTAAAAATCATGAGAAACAAGAATAAGTTATCTACACTTAAACTTAACTCAACTACATATCCCCCTAAATATTCTAAGGCAACTTCTTTACCTGAAATAATAAACACAATAAAATTTACAATGATAGATATACTTACCCAAAATATAAAATTTCTTACTGCTTTTTTTACTTTCATCATATACCCCTCAAAATTATATTCCCTAAATAATTTATATGTTGAATACATGAAATTTATTTCTTAATATCTCTATCTTCTATTTAATATTATTTTGCTCTTTTGACCAACTTTATACCACATAAAAAAGTGGCTTTCGCCACGCTCCCTTCGGGAATTTAAT
>NZ_FR886625.1:6098-20728 GCF_000436575.1 Clostridium sp. CAG:265 | reverse complement strand
GTCAATAATAGTTCCAGGGGGAACTGGTATTACACCAAATGGTAATGGTGGTGTACCAATGGTAAATCCAGATGGAACTGTTAATGTACCAGAAGGAAGTATGGTAGTATTACCAAATGGGGATGATGTAACTCCAGGAAGTGGAAGTGTTGTAAATCCCAATGGAAGCGTTGCAAACAAAGATGGAAGTATTATAAACCCGGATGGAAGTATTACAGGTGGAAATACAAACAAACCAGGTGAAGATGTAAATAAGCCAAGTGAAGATACAAACAAACCAGGTGAAAATGTTACAAAACCAAGTACAAATCCTAACACAGGAGATAGATCTGTAATGGGGATGTTAGTAGTAGGATCAATGGCGTTATTAGCTTTAGTTAAAAATTTAAAAATAAAGGACAAGTTATTTTTAAAATAGAAAACTATAGATATAGCAGATGAAGAAATTTCTTCATCTGCTTTTTTACTAATTAAATATAATTTTATTGAGCTTTAGTCATCCATAGTCCATGAAGATTACAGTAAGCATAAACTTCTTGTAATTTTTCATCAGGACATAAAGCAAATTCAATAACAGGATCAGTATTAGCTTTTAAAAATTTACGTTGAGCACCTTGATTAGTAACTATATAAACCCAACCTATCATATGAGCTTCTTCCATAGGATGTTTAACGCTACCTACATCTACTTTTACAATATTTCCATTAATCTGAAATTGTGGAACGTGTTTTTCTTGTGCTGCATTTGTAGAATTAGCTACTAATTCCTTCATAGGTTTATTATCACAACATATTTCACAGCCATTAGTTGATATTATTTCTACTATATCTTTCTTATCTTCACTTATTAATAATTTATTTTTAAACATTATAAAACCTCCATAACTATTTTTTTTAGTATGTGCTGTAATTAAAAAAATTATTTATCTACAAAGATTTTAGGCTAAAATTGAATAAGAAGTTGTTTTATGTTATTATTTTATGCAAAGTTACTTAATTAATGATAAAAGGTTAGATAAAGTAAAATAAAATAAAAGCATTAAAATATTAGAGTTACATTATGAAAAATAATAAAAAATGTAAAAATAAATATAAACAGATTCTTATAGCTGTTTTTTCAGTAATTATAATTTGTGTGGTAGTCCTTGGAGCGGGATATATGTATATTAGAGCTAATATATATAAGAAAACAGAGCCTTTAACATCAGAACATTTACAAGCACCTGTTAAAACAAAAGAAGAAACTATTGGGTATACAGAAGTTGAGGGAATTACTAATGTATTATTAGTAGGCGTTGATGGAATTGATTTTGATGAAAAATATCAAAGATCAGATTCTATGATTATTGCTACTTTAGATAGTAATAAGGAGAAAGTAAAATTAACATCTCTATACAGGGATACATTAGTTTACATTCCTGGTTATGGAGAAGAAAAGATGAATTTAGCCTTTAGTTTAGGGGGACCTGAACTTGTGATGGAGACTATAAAGTATAATTTTGATGTAAATATAGAGAAATATATAATGATAAATTTTGCTGGTTTTGAAGCTATAATTGATCAAATAGGCGGAGTAGAAATTGATGTGAAGGAATATCAATTACATGAATTAAATAAATATATAGGTCAAGCTACTGGGGGAGGCGATTGCCCAGTGGAAAAAGCAGGTTTACAAATTTTAAATGGTAAACAGGCTTTATCTTATGCAAGAATAAGAAAAGGTGTTGGCGATGATTATGAAAGAACTGAAAGACAGAGGGAAGTACTTTTTAAAGTGGCAGAAAAATTACAAAAAACTGATGTTATTAAGTATTTTTCTATAGCAAATAAGATGTTAGATTATCTTAGAACTAATATAGAGATTATGGATGGTCTGAATATGGCGTATACTATTTCAAAATTTTCAAACTTAGAAACAGAACAATTAAGTATACCAGTGCAAGAACTTTGTGTTGATGAAGAAGTTAATGGAAATATGGCTTTAAGAATGGATAGATATGAAAATGCATTAATACTTAATAATTTTATTTTTAATGATACTTTACCTGATTTTATTTTAAATAGAAGCACTGAAAAAAATCAAAGTATTTATTATGAATATGAAGGATTTGGAGAGTAAAATTACGAATATTATAAAAAAGTAAGGAGTTATTATGATGAATAAAAAAATAAAAGAATTAAGCAATAATATTAAAATGCCAGCCATTGGATTTGGAACATATAAGTCAGGCAATGAGGATGAAACAGCAGAAATAGTTAGTTATGCTTTAAAAGTAGGATATAGGCAAATTGATACAGCTTCATTTTATGGCAATGAAATTGGCATTGGCAAAGGGATAAAAAATAGTGGAATTGATAGAGAGGAAATATTCATTGTAACAAAAATTTGGAATTATGACCATGGATATGAAAACACTATAAAAGCTTGTAATGAATCATTAAAGAAGTTACAAGTGGAGTATTTAGATTTATATCTTATACATTGGCCTAATGAATTAAATGCAGAAACATGGAGAGCTTTAGAATATCTTTATAAGTGCGGAAAAGTTAAAGCAATTGGTGTTTGTAATTTTAAAATAGGTCATTTAGAGGAGCTTAAGAAAACTGCACAAATAATGCCAATGGTAAATCAGATAGAAATACATCCATTAAGTAATAAAGAAGGAATGCTTCAGTATTGTCAAAATAATAATATACAATTAGTAGCTTGGAGTCCTATAATGAGAGGAAGAGTATTTTCCAATGAGTTAATTATAGGTCTGTCAGAGAAATATAAGAAAACAATAGCCCAAATAATTTTAAGATGGCATGTACAAAGAGGAGTTATTCCTATACCAAAATCATCAAATAAGGAAAGAATAAAAGAAAATTTAAATATATTTGACTTTGAAATTTCTAATGAAGATATGAAAATTATCAATTCTCTTAATGAAGGTGATAGTGTATCAGTGTCAGGAGTACCAGATAATACAACATATCTTAAATACTAGTCAATCAATGAAAACATTTATCTAAATTAGGTAGATGTTTTTTATTATGATAATAGTAAAAATATTATATTAATATTGGATTCATTTTTGAAGATATGAGAGCATATAATAGTATTTGAACTTACAATATAAGGAGCATTTTAATTAATAAATATTTATAAAAAAGAGTAAGTAATATAATAATAATTAGATTTAATTCTGAAGTAATAAGTAAAGTAATAAAAAATATTAAAAATTATACAATTTAGTGTAGGCTTAATAATTTTAAAGGGGAGAAAAAGATGATCGATGTGCATGTACATTTAGAAAATGGGCCATATACAAAGGAATGGTTAGATCAATTTGTTAACAAGGCCATTGAAAGAAAAATCAAAGAGGTATATTTTTTAGAGCATACTTTCGTTTTTAAGGAATTTTATTTTTTATATGATGAAATGAAGAATTATAATGCATATCAAAATAATTGGTATGGAAATAAAGTGAAAAAAGCACGTAATATTAATGAATATATTAAATTTGTGGAAGAGATGAAAAAATATAAGTTTCCAATAAAAATGAAATTTGGACTTGAAGTATGTTATTCACCAGAACATGAAGAACAAATAAAAGTATGGAAGGAAAAACTGCCATTAGATTTTATGGTTGGTGCAGTTCATTTTATTGATGGATGGGCATTTGGTCATAAGATGCAGAAGTGGAAATGTGAAGATTACGATATGAATAAGATATATAAACGCTATTTCCAGTTATTTATAGATTTAGCGAAATCTAAATTATTTGATGGATTGGCCCATCCAAATGCATTGCAATGTTTTGGTGCTTTTCCACCAGGTGGTTTTTATCCAATGTATGTAGAATTAGCAAAGCAGATTAAGGCTAATAATATGTATATAGAAGAAAGTAGTGGACTTTCTATTAATTATGGAAATATGCCCTTAGGTATGAACTATGATATGCTAGAGGCTATGAGAAAGGAAGGAGTAGAAATTTGTACAGCTTCTGATGCTCATAATCCTAAAGATTTAGGAAAATATATCAAGGAAATGGAAAAATATATTTTACTACGATAAAATTGAATACTTTTTATAAAGATGGCACTATTAGTATTTTCAGTGTTTGAATTTAATCTTGCAAATGTAATATTAATAGCTTTAAAAATTTTATAATAAGTATTTTTGATTTTAATATTTAATGGTATAATCATATTCTAGTCATTCCTTATGTGATGTATTTATGTTTTTTGTGAAATTATTATATCACATAAGGGATAACTTTATTTTTACAAATTTTGTTTATTCAATAACCTATAATGAAACAAAAAAGTTATTAGAATGCTTAAAATGAGGAGTTAATAGGATGAAATTTTATTTTGCACCACTAGAAGGTGTTACAGGATACATATATAGAAATACATATAATAAGTTTTTTGGCGAAGAAATAGATAAATATTTTACACCGTTTATAGTACCAACAATGAATTATTGTTTTACCTCAAAAGAATTAAATGATATTAAGCCTGAACACAATAAAAATATTAAGGTAATTCCTCAAATACTTACTAATAATGCAGATTATTTTTTAAGCACAACAGAAAAGTTAAATGAATTTGGTTATGATGAAATAAATTTAAACTTAGGATGTCCATCAGGAACTGTGGTTTCTAAGTTTAAGGGCTCAGGATTTTTAGCTAAAAGAGAAGAATTAGATATGTTTTTAGAAGAGATATTTTCAAAAACAAATTGTAAAATATCTTTAAAAACAAGAATAGGTAAAGATTCACCAAATGAATTTTATGAGCTTATTAAAATATTTAATAAGTATCCGTTAGAAGAGCTAATAATTCATCCAAGAATAAGACAAGACTTTTATAAAAATACTCCTAATATGGAGGTTTTTAAGGATGCAATAAAATTAAGCAAGAACACTTTAGTTTATAATGGTGATATTTTTTCAGTGGAAGATTTTAAGAAATTTAAGTCTGAATGTCCAAGTATTGATACAGTTATGCTAGGAAGAGGACTTATGGCTAATCCAGGACTTATAGGAGAAATAAAAGAAAAATCTATAGTACATAAGGATACTCTAAGAGCTTTTCATGATGAAATATATGCTAGATACAAAGAAGTTCTTTCTGGTGATAAAAATGCTTTATATAAAATGAAAGAGTTTTGGTTTTATATGATTCATAGCTTTGAAGACAGTGAAAAGTATGCTAAGCGTATAAGAAAGTCTAAAAGTGCGGCAGAATATGAAGGGATAATAGTGAGCCTATTTAATGAACTTGATATTTCAGGAGATAATGAAAGAGGATTTTCTCTAATAAAATAATTGAATTATATATAGCAAATATTAAATGATAAAAGAAGAAGGAAAGGTGAGAGCTATGAAAAGAGGAATTGGGGCATACATATCAGCAATATTAATTATATTAAATGGAGTTATATGTATTGTTAATCATCAGCAAATTTATAAATGGATTCCAAGCCTTTGTGGAGCTATATTATTGATAAAAGGAATAATAATGCTCATAGAAGGTATAAGAGCAAAGGAATATGCCACTTTAGAAGGAAAAAAAATTGAAAGGGCAATAGTTATTATTGCTATAGGTATAGGAATAATTATAAGACAAAGTGATGCATTATTTATTGTTGGTGTATTTTGGGGATTAGAAGGCTTAAATAAGGCAACTAATTATTTAAACGAAGGATTATACTATTTTACTAGGAAAGAAAAGTTTATTTTTCCAATGAGTAAAGCTATAATTGAATTTGTTTTATCTAGTATATTAATATTTGATCCATTTTCTAAGATAGCAGAACATGTAGTGATATTAGGTTTAGAACTGGTATTAGAAGGAGTATCTGAATTTGTAAATATTTATAAAGGAAAAGAAGAACTGTTAGCATAATATTTATTGAAAAGAAGCTTCCGTGGAAAGGAAGCTTCTTTTCAATATTTAAATAGAGTTTTGTTTTCTAAAGAATATATATAAAATTATTACTAATTTTCCTTTTTACCAAAAACTTTTTCTTGAAGAGCTTTACCAGTTGGTGTAATAGCACATCCACCTAAAGCAGTTTCTCTTAATTCTTCAGGTAAGCCTGTACCAACTTTGTACATAGCAGCAACAGCATCATCAAAAGGTATCTTTGAATTAACACCTGCCATAACCATATCAGCAGTACATAAAGCATTTATTGCACCAGAGACATTTCTCTTTGCACAAGGTATTTCAACAAGACCTGCAACAGGGTCACAAACTAATCCTAATACATTTTTAAAGATGATAGCAGCGGCATCTAAACTCATCTTTGGTGTTCCACCCATAAGTTCAACTACAGCACCTGAAGCCATAGCACCATTTACTTCTGAAGAAGAAATAGCCATAGCCATAGCCATAACAATTCCGTTACCCATTAATGAGTTTCCAGTATTGCAGTATTGTTGAAGACGGTAAGCATCTCCCCCTATAAGCCCGCTTAAAGAGTAAACCTTCTTTTCTCTACCAGCAGTAGCTGATTCTTTCATTGCATCAAGAGTTATTTTCATTTGAGCAAAAAGATCTTCACGAGAAACATTTTTAAGTTCCATTTCTTGACGAATAGCATATTCACTTAATGAAATTTGTTCAGCAGCACAGATTTCTAAAAGTTCTTTACCTGATCTAGCAATTTTCATTATTAATTACCTCCTAAAGAATTTATTAAAATAACACGGTTTACACCTTCAACTGCTTTGATTGCAGCTATTAATTCTTCTGATACATTGTTATCCTAGTCCACCACCGATAGATGAGCCAAGCACTTCCCAATTAATATCATCACAATCTGTCATAACGATTTTTACTGTATTAGGATGAACTTGTCCTAAATCTGCTGGTAAGAAGTGTACTTCTAATCCTTCTTTCTCAGCAATTAAAAGAGCATCTCTTAATCTTTCATCATCAGGCATCATTCCTAAGATACCAGCAACTAATGCACGGTCTGTCCCATGTCCTTTATAAGTTTCTTTAAAAGAACCATGAAGTAAGAATGTTACATCTTTAATAGGTTTGTTAACAATAGTTCTTGCTATTTTACCTAATCTAGCAGCACCAGCTGTATGTGAAGATGATGGACCAATCATAATTGGGCCTAAAACGTCAAATATTCCAATGTTAGCCATAGTGTTTATCCTTTCTTGTGTAAAAATTTAATATTTATTATAAATAAAAATCTAAGCTTTAGAATTTTCTAAAATTGTAATTGTTTTCCTTGGTAATTATGCAACAATCGACAAAGTATGTAAAATGTTTTAAATTTATAAAAATACTTGCTATGGAGTTAACTTCAAGTTATAGGATTAATTCATAAGGTATAGAATAAATTTTCAAGAAGTAATCTCATAGTTTATAATTAATATGAAAGAAAGGGAGGACGTGTTTTGGAGGAGCAATATATTGAGTATATTTTAAAACAGTATTTTAATGATATAAATTATAGTGTAAAGGATGGAAATAGTGGTATGAATAATACCACCAAGTTTTTAGTTATAAATGAAGAAGAATATGTCTTGAGGATATATGAAAGTCATAATGATAAGAAAAAAGTAGGTTTTGAGCATAAGATATTAGAGGAATTAAATAGAAGAAATCTTTCTTTTGTTATACCTAATCCTAAAGTTAATTTTAAGGGCGATACAGTAGCTTTAAGTATTGATGGTAAATTAGCATCTCTTTCCAAAGCCATTAAAGGAAATAATCCTTATTTGAAAGATAAAAAACAATTTTATAGTCTTGGTAAGGCTGTAGGAGAAATAACTAGAGAATTATCTCAAGTAAAGATAGAAATACAATCTAGCTACCAGCCTTGCTATGAATTAGAAAAATCGTATCCTACATGCCCCTTAAAAGATGTAATAGATTTTTGTGATAATCCTCCTGAGGATTTTAAGAATGAAAGAGGTATTTTAGGGGGATTGAAAAAATATTTTATTGAATTTAAAGACATAATACCAATATTAAGAGAGCTTCCTCATCAGTTTATTCATGGTGATATTAATAGTTCTAATGTGCTAGAAGATGAAAAAAGAAATATTTGTGCAATTCTTGATTTTGAGTTTACTGCTAGAGATTTAAGATGTATGGATTTAGCCATATGCTTATCAGAAGCTATTGCCAATGATGAAGATGATAAAGTTAAATTTGATAATATAACAAACTTTATGACAGGATATAAGAAGTTTATCTCTTTAACTGATGATGAAATAAAAGTAATGCCATATTTGATTATGTTACGTAGGCTAGATGTGATTATTCATTTTTTAGTTAGATATAATGAAGGAATTAATAATAGCTATATCACTGCTGATAAAGTATTAAGAGAGCAGCTAATTAAAGGTAGACGCTTATGTAGATGGGTAGAAGAAAATACGAATCGTATAAGAGAAATTTTAAAATAAAATTGACTTATTAAAAAGTATTGAAAATTTTTGAAAATGGGCACTTTTTATAAAGATGACAACTATAATAATTTTAAGTATACTTTAAATATAGGTATAATTTATGGAAGGTGAAAGGTATTGCATATGATAGATAGAAAAGCAAAAGCTGCAGAGCTACATAGCAATAGATATACATGTTCACAAGCTGTTGCTTGTGCATTTTGTGATGTAGTTGATGTTGATGAAGAAACAATGAAAGTCATAGTAAGAAAATATAGTGGAGGAGCTTATAAGGTATGTGGAGCTGTAATGGGAGCATATGTTATAGCTAACTTTATAAAAGATAATAGAAATATGGAGGATCCAGCAGAGTGGAATGAAGATGATATTGAGTTGTTACAAGAAATAGAAAGGAGATTTAAAGAAAAAAACTCCACTGTAATGTGCAGGGAATTAAAAGGGATAGGGACTGGGATAGTATTACGTCCATGCAGAGGCTGTGTAGAAGATGCAGCAGAAATTCTTGAAGAAATTTTAGAGGAAAGAAGTTAAAAAATATGAGTACATGATGTTAAGGCATTATGTACTCATTTTCTTTTTTAATTTCAATGCTAAGATGTTTCCAAACTGTTAAAATCATTGTTGAATAAGCAGCTATTCCCCCAATAAAATTAGAAATAGGTTCTGCTAAAAATACTCCATTTGTACTTAAATTAAATAATCTAGGAAGTAATATAGTAAGTGGAACCACAACTATTATTTTACGAAGTAGTGAAAAGAAAATTGCTTTTTTAGATTCTCCTAGAGCTACATAAGTTGATTGAGCTGACATTTGCAGGGACATCATAAAGAAACCAAAGAAATAAATATTCATACAATGAGTAGCCAAGGCAACTAAATTAGCTTCGTTATTAAATATCTTAATAAAAAATTGTGGAAAGACCATTAATATAAACCAAATAGAAGTAGTATAAATTATGCAGGCGATGGAACTAAATTTTATGGCGCTTTTAACTCGTATATATTTCTTGGCACCAAAGTTAAAGCCAAGAACAGGTTGAGATGCGCTGGTAATACCCTTCACTGGCATCATAACTATTTCTCTTATGGAATTAAGTACAGTCATAACTCCTACATATAAGTCACCACCGTAACTTTGAAGAGTAACATTGCAGATCATTTGAACAATACTATTAGTTATGGACATAATAAATCCTGATAAACCTAAGGTAATTATATTTTTAAAATGAATAATATTTATTTTAAAATATGCCTTTTTTAATTTTAGTATGGCATCATTGCTCATTAAAAAGCGCAATACCCAAATGGCAGAGAGAAACTGTGAAAATATGGTGGCTAAAGCAGCTCCTTTTACGCTCATATGTAGTAGGAAGATGAAAATTGGGTCTAAGATTATATTAGTTATGGCACCTACCAAAATAGTCATCATACCAATGCGACCAAAACCTTGGGAATTAATAAAGCTATTCATACCTAAGCTGATCATTACAAAAACGCTACCTAACAGATAAATTGTTATATAATCATTAGCGTAAGAAAAGGTATTATCACTTGCACCAAGAAGATATAGTAGGGGCTTTTTAAAAATTAATATAACAATAGTAAGTATTAATCCAGTAATCAGTAATAAAGTAAAAGAATTACCCATAATTTCTTCTGCTTTTTCATTATTTCCTTTTCCACGTTCAATGGAACAAAGTGGAGCACCACCCATTCCGTATAAATTAGCAAAAGCCATTATTATGGTTATAATAGGAAAAGTTATTCCAACACCGGTGAGAGCTAAACTTGATGCATTAGGAATTCTTCCAATATACATCCTGTCAACAATATTATAAAGAATATTAATGAGCTGAGCTAAAGTCATAGGAACTGCTAATTTTAAAATATTTTTAGATACACTTCCTTTTGAAAAATCTTTACTTATAGACATGAAGAATACCTCCTAAAAACTTGATTTTATCATAAAATCAAGAAAAATAAAAATTTATAGGAGATATTAAGTAACTTAAAAAATTTAATATTAGTATTTTAGTCTTGCTCATACGATAATATAGTGCCGTTAATAGCATTTATATCATAATTATATTCTCTATTATTATAGTGAAATTCTACTTCATATATATGTATACCATCATCATAATCTTGAGATACTTTAATAAAAGTAACTTGATTATCTGTTAAGTTAGCATGTTGCAATGCTATATTTTTTGCCTCATCAGAACTTATTAAATTTTGTGTAGAAGAGCTTTGAGAATTTGAATAAGAAATAGTATTAGATGGATTATAGTATTCTGCATCATAGTCAAATTTTAATATTTCACCACTGTAAGCATTTATTTCATAATCGTATTCTGTATTATTATAGTAAAATTCAATTTCATATTTATTAATACCATCATCATAATCTTGAGATACTTTAATAAAAGTAACTTGATTATCTAATAAGTTAGCATGTTGTAGTGCTATTTGTTTGGCTTCATCAGAACTAATCGTATTTTGAGTAGGTAAATTTTGATTAGTTGAATAAGGTATATTATTAGTATTTATAGTGTTGCTATTAGTATTTTCACTTGAATTATTTAATGAAGTTGTAGTACTTGATTCATATGAATTATTCAATCCAACTGTATTAGAGCAACTAACAAAACCTAAACAAGTACTAAGTATAAGTGTAGATATAATAATTTTTTTCATTGTTATTCACCTCTAAGTTAATTATATTATTAATAATTTATTTTTTTATAAAGTGCAGATTAAAATATAATTAAAAATTTTTAATATTTAATTATAATTAAATATTAAATAAAGCTATTGGCTTTAATTGTTCGTTTAATTATTTTATAAATTCGCGAAAAAATTATTTTTGATAGTAAAAAAATAATATATAATAAAATTACGAAAATAAAATTATTTACCAATAAAGTGAAATATAAAATTTTAAAAATGTAAATAATTTAAAATTATAACTAGGGGGAAATTATGAATAAAGGAAAAATATCATGCATTTTAGCTGCTGCTATGATAACTACTCAATTTAGTCCAGTTGCAGCTTTTGCAGATAATAAAACTGAGTTGATAAGTAATGTTTCTGCTGAAGATTCATCAAATGAAACTAAATATGATAATACTCAATCTTTTGATGAAGAACCAGTAAATGACCAAAATAATGATGATGAATCAAAAGAAAATCAAGATTCTAATGAACGAGATGACAATAATTCAAATTTAGAGGAAGACTCAAAAGATAATTCATCAGAAAAAGATAATAATGAGCAAAAACCAAGTGATAGTATTGATTCAAATAAAAAGGTCAGTGTAACTGGTAAGTTAGAACTAGACATGAATTTTGCTATGCCAATAAAAAACACTGATAAAGCAAAAACAAATATAAAAGTTACTTTAATGAAAGATGATAAAGAAGTAGGCCAAGTTCAACTGGGGAATGATAATTTGCAAGGAACAATAGGAAATGTTAACTATACTCTTCAAGCATTAAATGGAAAGAGAATAGCAATTGAAAATGATGCTGAAGAATTAAATTTTTATCAATTAACATTTACTAACTTAGATTTAGGACAGTATTCTCTTAAAGTTGAAGGAGAAGGATATACTACAGCAAATGTTAGTAATATTGATATAACAAAATCATCAAAAAGAGTTAAGATAGGGACAAGCGATAATAGAATAGTATTATCTGATAATAATTCAGAGAATGAATCAGAAGCTAATGTTGAATATTATCCAGGTGTATTTTTAGCAGGAGATGTTAATGGAGAAAACTCTGTAACAAAAGAAGATTATGAAGCTACTAAAGCAGAAATGAAAAATAAAACAAATGCTACTACATATGACATAAATAGAGATTCAAAAGTTGACATAACAGATTTAACTTACATACATGGAAATATAGGAGCAACAGTTAAGACAGCAGAAATAGTTGATACTGATCCAATTATAAATCCAGAAGCTGTAGATGTTAAGTTAGATGATACTAAAGTTTCTATAGGAGAAGGACAAGATATAAAGAATATTTTAGTAGGTGATGGTTCAAAAATATCATTATCAACAAAAACAGTTGATGGTGAAGAGGCTCCAGAAATATCTGAAGAAAATCCAATAAGTATTCCAATGAGTTTAGCAGGTTCAACAAGTGATTCAGAAATAGAAACAGCGTCTTTAAGAACTGCTGCAGAAAATACTATAAACATGGAGCAAGTGGTGATAAAGGCACCTAGAAATACAAGACCAGCATCAGGAAGTGTTGTTATTGATGGTGTAGAATACAAATATGATGAAAGTAATGTAAAACAAAGTTTAGCTAGAACAGCTTCAGGTGAAGCAATGGATGAAATAGTTATTGACTTAGGAAAGCAAGTAGCCGTTAGTAAAATAACTATAAATGTTACTGGTAGTAGAAGTAATAAAAATTTAACAGAAATTGCAAAGGTTGAATTTTTAAATAATGTATATAAAGAATTACCAAAACCAAATATGAATATACCTGTAATTAATAGCTTTACAAGTTCAACTGCTGTTGGAAATGAAGCTATGACTATAGGATGGGATCACCAACCAAACGTAACAGGATATGAAATAAAAGTTGAAGAGCTTAACGAAAATGGAAATGTAGTTTCAACTAATCACTATAAAACAAGCGAAAATACATTAAACATAACTCAAGTAAAACCATATAGTGTTTATAGATTTAGTATTCAATCTCTAAATGGTAAGGATTGGGCAAGTGGATATAAAGATGAGCAAGATGATTATGATGCTAATGCAACAGGAGAAACAAATTTAGCAACTAATGTAAATGATAAAGATGGTAAACCAGATAATGTTGATAATAACTATATGCCACATGCATGGAACTCTACATCAGGTAATTTAGATACAAATTCAAAAGATGAAGTAGTAAATAAAAATTATTTTGGTGCGGATTCAATTGTTGAATTACAAGTTATACCAGAAACGGCACCGGAAGGTCCAGAAGGAATAACTGTTACTGGAACATATAAAGGCTTAAAAGTTAGTTGGAAAGCACATCAAAAAGCTAAAGACTATGATTTATATTATAGAAAAATTGGAACAGGTGAATGGATAAAGGCAAATGATCCAAATGATCCTAAATATGTAGATAGTAATACAACTAATGATGTACCAGATGGAGCTTATGACTTAAAACCTGAACAAAAAACTGATTCAAATGAATTAATAAGAGGTACAAGTTATGAAATAACTGGTCTTGAAGATCAAACAACATATGAAATTAAGATGACAGCAACAAATCATCATGGTACAGGTGGATTATCGAAAACTTATTTAGGAAAGACAACAGCAATAGTTCCACCTAAGTTTACAAACTATGGATTAATAAATACTGTTGAAGATGGTAAGGTTACTCATATAGAAAAAGTTACAGTAAAAGAAAGTGGTGCATTAGAACTTTCAAATAATACTGGTATGAGTATATTTGATAATGATTACTCAACTACATGGGTACTTAATGATTGGGATTCAGGAGTACATTATGGACAAAGAGCTCCAATAGTAACATTTGATAAGGAATATACATTTGATACTATAAGATTTGCTACAAAGTTAGAAAATACTTCTAAATACCCACTACCATGGCAAGCTAAATTAAGAGTATACTCAAATGATGATACAACATATAATAATCCAGTTGAAGTAATACAACTTAACGATATTAGAGTTTCTAGTAAAAGAGCAGAAAATGGAGTTAATTATGTAGAAGTAAAATTACCAAAGCCTGTAACAGCAAAGCAAGTTGAGCTTAATCTTGCAGGAGGACGTAATTTAAGTATATCAGAAATGAAATTCTATAATTATGATAGCTTAGAAGATGAGGTAAATGGATTATTTGCAGATGACTTAAAGCTTGTATTAAAAGATGAAGTAAATCAAGCGAAGATTGATGGACTTGTAGAAAGAGCTAAAGCTATAGATCCAGTTAGCTTAGAGTACCATCCAAATCAAAAAAATATTTTAGATGAATTAGAAATAGCACAAAAGATTTTAGATGATGTAAATTTAAATAAAGAAGTGTTAACTATTGATGGAAGTATACTTGATTTTTCACCAAATTTAGGTCAAGCAAATGCATGGCAATCATTGGGAGTTGTTGCTAAACCAGGTGAAACTATAAATATTTATGTGGGAACTGAAGAAGGA
>NZ_FR886625.1:0-6054 GCF_000436575.1 Clostridium sp. CAG:265 | reverse complement strand
AGAGCACACACCAAATATGAAGTATTATTTACTCAAAACTATGCAGAAAGTGGAACATGGAACTTAGGAACTGTACAAATTGGAAATGGTAAAAATGAAGTAACTGTACCAAGTGGTAAGTTTAATATGGATGTTGAAAAAGGTGGAAATGTATATATAAGACCTGTTTCAGGATGGTATGAACAACAAAAAATAAATGTGCGTGTAAGTGGTGGAAGTAAGATTCCGCATTTAAATGTAAATAATATAATAACTGATAGTAACAAACAAGAAGAAGCTAAGAATTTAATAAGAGAATACATAAAAAATCTTAAATTATATGTATCTGATTTACCAAGTCTTTACCCAACAGTAGAAGATAAGGAAAATAATCAATACAAATATGATGAAAAGACAGCTGTATTAAATAGTACAGAAATTGAAAGTGAAAGAGTAATGTTAACTCTTAGCGCAACAGAAGTTTTAACAGGTATTACACAAGGTCTTAATGGAGATGAAAATGCTGAAGTTGACAGATTATATGATGCACTTTTAGCTTGGGAACAACTTATGGAAATTTCATATTCATTAAAAGGTGTAACAGAAACAGCTATTGACTTTAATAATAATGGAAAAATAGATAATAATAAATCTGATACTGCTAGTTTAATTGATGGATTAACAGAACAAGAATACTTTAACAAACATAGAGCTCCAAGAAGCCGTATAAATATAAAATATCAAAGAATGTTTACAGGAGCATTTATGTATGCATCTTCTCATCATGTTGGAATAGATGCAGGCTCTGGTATTGGATTAGTACAAGGTGTACCATTTAAGTTTAATACTACAGGAAATATAACTAATCCTAATGAAGGTAGTTTATATGGATGGGGTATATCTCATGAAATTGGACATACTCAAGATGTAGCAGGATTAACTCAAGCTGAAGTTACAAATAATATTTTAGGATTAATTGTACAAACATTTAATGGAAATGCAAATTCAAGACTTGAAAATGGAACTTATACTACAATGTATGACAAAGTAACATCAGGTAGTGTTGGAGCAACCAGTGATATAGGTGCAAAACTAGGAATGTATTGGCAATTACATTTAGCATATGATAATAATGAAACTTATAAAATGCTAGAAAATAATAAAGATACAGATCCAAATAATGATTCATTCTATGCTAAGTTATATAGAGCTAATAGAATGAAAGCAGCAGCACCGAAGGAAGAAGGATATGATGCAGTAGAACAAACATTTATCATGAGAGCTTCTGATGCAGCACAAAAGGATTTAAGAGAGTTCTTTGAGAAGTGGGGAATATTAGCAAGCCCTAATACTAATAAATATTTAGATGAAATGAAGTATGAAAAAGAAACAAGAGCTATATACTACTTAAATGATGAAGCAAGAAGAAGAAGATTAGATACATCTAATACTGAAACTATGGCTAAGGACACAGCAGTAGTAGCAAACTTTGGAACAGATAATGAAGGAAATCAAATTACTTCTAAATCTTACTTAAATCAAAAGGAAGTTCCATTAAACTTAAGTGTAACAAAAGATTCAGATAAGATTTTAGGATATGAAATTATAAGAAAAGAATCAACAGCAACAGGTATTGTGGAATCGCCAGTAGGTTTTGTTGAAAGAGACAGAACAAGTGAATCAGGGGTAACAACTTATGTTGATTCAATAGATACATTAAATAATAGAGTTGTAGCATATAAGGTTGTTGCTTATGACTATGATTTAAATAAAACTGAAGAAACAGTTATAGGAGAACTTAAAATAGCTCACAATGGAAGTATTTCTGAAACTGATTGGGTATTAAGTACTAATACAACTAATGATGAAGATGAAAGAGATGAACATAGTGGTCATGGAACAATGCAACATGGTGTAATAAAGAGAATCAATGACAATAATACAGATACAGTGTTCCAAGGTATGAAAGATGGAAGCGAAGATCCATATGTAATTATTGATTTAAATAAAAATAATTCATTAGTAGGTTTAACTTACACAGCACCACAAAATACTGCTAAGAAATTCTCATTTAGAAATCTATTCAGTAGAAATACAGAAAAGGTATATACACCTATATCAAAATATGAAGTGTATACAAGTTTAGATGGAAATAGCTGGACATTAGCAAGCAGTGGAACATTTGACAACACTAAGACTACTCAAACAGTATATTTTAGCGAAGATGGTAAAACAGAAGCACAACAACTTTGGTCATATGATGCAAGATATGTTAAATTAGTTGCTAAAGGAAATTCTGAAATATCAATAGCAGAGTTAGATTTATTAACGGCTGCTGGTGATAATATAGAAATTGGAACAGATAATAATGAACAATTATCTAAAAATGGAATTGGTAGATTAAAATCTGATTATGAATATGAATCTGGCAAAGTTATTCCAAAGGGGTCTATAATTGTAACAGGTGAGTATAGAGGAAATCCTGCATTTAATATACCTTTAGTATTAAATGAAAATGATGAAAACTTTGCAATAAAAGCAAATACTATACTTTTAGCTACATTACCAGAAAATTCAGAGCTTTCAGAAGTGGCAAAGGGAACTTGGATTTATTGGATAGAACCTAATAATCAAGGAAAAGTAGAGAGCGATAAAGGTCAGGTAGATAATATAGAAGGAACTTCAATTAAAGCTGAACTTTACAGATACAATAAATTAGATAATAATGGAGCACCAGTAGGTCAAAGATTAGTAAGTGATACGTTCTTATATGAATTACCAAGTGATTTAAACACATTACCTGAAATAGAGTTTAATAGTTCTAATGCAAGAGCAATTAAAAATGAAAATACAACAGTAATGGAAATAAATGGTGAATTAATGAACAAAGCATTTGAAAATAGATAATAGTAATGGGGGAATAACTTATGAAGAGAGCAAGGACAAGAGTTAAAGTTGCAATTGCCTCAGCATTAGCTATATCTTCGACGGCGGCAGTTATATATGCCGCTCCGGAGATAATGAAGGCAGCTACTTACAGAGCTTCAGAAGAAGCTGTATATCTTGATGTTGAAAAGTTAACTAGTAATACAGTAAAGGTATCTTTAGATAATATTCAAGATATAGCTAAATCTATGCAATTTAGTATTAAGCTAGATGGAAATGTAAAGATAAAATCTAATGAAGATGGAACATATAAAATAGCTGATTTACTTACAAAAACAGTAGAGGCAAAAACTAGTGAAAGTGAAAAGCCATCTAAAAATAGCATATTTACAGATTATACATATAACGAAGCAGACAATACTTTAAATGTTATTATTACATCAGATAGTGCATTACCTAAAACAGGAAATAAAGTAGAATTATTTACATTAGAAATAGAAGCAAAGGATTCTAATAACAGAACATATAATATAATTCCTAATACTAATGAATTATTCAAATATGTTGCAAAAGATAATACAGAATATTCTAATTTAGCAGTTAATTATAATGAAAAATCCTTAAGTTTAAATACAGCACCAAAAGTAACAGTAGAAAAAGATGTTATAGATATATATGATGGTGACAAATTAGTATTTAATGAAATAGAAGGATTAAAAAAGACAGACAAAGATAATGATGAAGTCACTTTAGAAGTAAGAGATATTACTAATGTAACTGACGAAAGTAAAGAAGATACTCAACCACTTATAACAGAATTTACTTCGGAAGAAGTTGGAACACATACATTTAAAGTTTATGCTGTTGATAGTATGGGTGAAAAATCAGAGCCTATTAAATTAATGGTAAATGTAAAGTATAATACAGAACTTGAAAAACCAACAATTACAGGAGCTGAAAAAGTTGAAATTGAAAGTGGAACAGTATTTAATTTATTACAAGGAGTAACTGCAACAGATGCTAAAGGAAGAAATCTTCAAGTAAATGTAACTGGAGATTTAAACTTAAATCCAGAAGAAGATACAAAATATACATTAACATATTCTGCAACTGATAAGTATGGAAAAACTACTGAAGTACAAAGAGAAGTATCTGTTAAAGTTAATAAGGCACCAGTAATTAATGGGGCAGATAATAAGGTTATTAATATAGGAGAAAGCTTTAATCCAAAAGCAGGAGTAACTGTTACTGATGATAGAGATGAAAATTTAACTTCACAATTATCTATAGATGGAAAAGTAAATACTGCAGTACCAGGTGAATATAAATTAAATTATTCTGTAACTGACTCAGGAAACAAAACTACTAAGCTTCAAAGAACAGTAAGAGTTAATAGAGCACCAATAGTATCAGGGAATGATAGTGCTATTGTTATAAAGAGTGGAACAGTAGTAACAGAAGAAATGATTTTAGGTGGAATTAATATAACTGATGAAACAAGTTACACAACAAGTGTTACAGTTCCAGAGATAAATGGAGAAGGTAGATATGATGCTGAAATCAAAGTAATAGATGCAGATAATGCAGTAACTACAGTTACAAGAAAGATTGTTGTTAGTAATGGAAGTACAGCAGAATTACCTAATAGTGGACAAGGTTCATCAAAGGAAGAATCAATAGCTGTACAAGTTATAGATGCTGATGGAATAACTTCATTAAATGAAAAATTAAGTAAAGCAACTAAAGATTATAAGATAACTAGCACTAAGAAAGAGTTTTCAAATTATGTTCAATATAGCTTTGAAATGACTAAAAAGGAAGCTGTATTTAGAAATTCTGGAACAGTATATTTAGAAGTAAGAGTTCCTAAAGAGATTGATAATAGTACAGGTGGAATTGTTATTACAGAATATGTTGAAATATTAGCAACAAATGTTACTATAAACAATAAAGAAAACTTAAATCATTATATAAAGAGTGATGATGAAATTGAATTAACTGCAACAGTTACACCTGATAATGCAACTAATAAAGAAATAGAATGGAATAGTTCTAATGAAGAAGTTATTGCAATTGAAAAAACTGAAAATGGTGTTAAGTTAGTAGCAAAAGGATATGGTATTGCAACTGTTACAGTAAGTGCAGTTGATGGTAGTGGAGCATTTGATGAATTTACATTTAGTGTATCACATGACTTCAAGGAGTTACCAGAGGATATAACTGTAGTTGGTGGAGAAGGAACAGAAGAATCACCAGTAATATATAAAACAGAAAATATTGATTCATTAAAGGAACTATTAAATCTTGCAAAAGACGAATATAAAGTTATGCTACAAGATAAAGAAACTATAAGTGAAAGTGAAATTGAATATAAATTAGTTTTAAAAGAGAAGAGTAGCTTATTTAAATTATTAAGAACTGCTAATATTGATGAAGAGTCACATTATATTTCAGTAAGAGTGCCAAATAGTGATGAATTTGAAAATGAAATTTATAAGTTAACTAAAAATGATATAAAGGCACCAACTCTTATTTATGATGGTGCATCACAATTGATAGTTGAAAATGGTTCTAAATTTAAAATGCCAGATGTAAAGGCAAAGGATAATTTAGATAAAAATGTTACTGTAACACATGTAATAAAAGATGAAAGTGGTAAAGTTGTAAAAGATATAGATTCAAATGTAGAAGGATTATACACAATAACATATAGTGCAACTGATTCAAGTGGTAATAAATCATCAGAATTGATTGTTAAAGTTAAAGTATTAGAAGCTGATAAGGAAGCACCAGTATTTGAGTATAATGGTGATAAAATTATAGTTTTAGAAAATGGAAGTGAATATGTAGAGCCTGAAGTAACAGCATATGATAATGTTGAAGGTAATGTAGCAGTAACAAAGATAATAACTAAAGACGATGAAGTTGTAGAAAGTATAAATACAACTATATCTGGAAAATATAAAGTTGTATATACTGCTTCTGATAGTGCTGGAAATACAGCTACATTAGAGATAATAGTAGTTGTAAAGGAAGCTCAGAATAATACAACACCAGATGTACCAGAAACTCCAGAGAAACCAGATCAAAAGCCTGAAATACCGGATGTACCAGCTCAAAAGCCTGAAACGCCAGATGTACCAGAGCAAAAACCAGAAACTCCAGAGAAACCACAGGATAAAGAAGCTC
>NZ_FR886624.1:0-2703 GCF_000436575.1 Clostridium sp. CAG:265 | reverse complement strand
TTATGAAAATAAAATTTCTAAAGCAAATATTATTTGTTTCTTAAATAATGCAATAATTATCTTCATGAATATAAGAGCTGTTCCAATAGAAACAGTTCCATATAAACTCCATTTAAATAATATCTCTAAAAACTCTTTAATTTCTTCTAAATTCATTTTTCATTTCTCCTCTTGACATCATGCCAAAAGAACTGCTATACTCTAATTGCGTTTAAGAGTGGTCGTGTCCTTGTGGCATGGCTATTTTTTTTATTTGACTAATTTAATTAAATTTTCCATATCTCTAACTGTCATATAATTATCATCTATATATTCATCATTTGTTGACTTTAAATTTACCGCTGAATATATTCCTAATAAATTATCATCTTTCCAATAAATCGTTTTAGTAAAGAAAAGTTCATAATCATTTTCTTTATATTCTAAAACCTTGGCAGATGGATGTCTTGTTATAAACTTAACCATTAGCTCTCCTGGTACTCTATCAATCATATTGCCCTCCTAATTCACTTTCTAAGAATTTTATATGTTCTATATAAATTTTTCTTAAAACTTCATTTTTCTCATGAAGCAAACATCTTTTAATTTCTCTTATTCTGCTTCCTATGCTCATTAAAATATATCTCCTATCTATATTTTCTATTACCAACCAAGTAAATCATTTTCTAACTCTTCAGCTTTTCTTATTTCTTCTTCAGAAAATTTCTTTGTAAATCTTTTTTTATTGTTAGAAATATAATTTCCTCTTCCAGCTTCTATATTTTCATATACTGGTGATACAACACTTTGTATATTCCAATTATCCTTTATAGCTTTAAACATAAAACTATATAAATTCTTTGCTCTACTTTTTGCATACTCATAAACTTCAAGTATCTTTTTAGGTTCAGCAATTTTTAATAATTGTTCTGCCTTTTCTTTTTCTAAGCCAGTTTCATTTGAAATTAGTTCTATCTCTTTAAGATCTACTGGAGTTACTTTATTAGCTTGAAGTTCAGGAGTGGCACTATCTAATAATTCATCTACATGAACTTGACCATCTAATGGTTTTTCTCCATTGCTATCAACTGGTGTAGTTTTATTATCTTCCGCTTTTTTAGATGATTTTTTATTAATCTTCTTCTTAATCATATTTTTGAATGAAGTATAAGTGTTAAAAAATCCTCTATCAGCTTTCTTTTTTTCTATTTTCATATATCCTAATTCAGCAAGTCTTTTAATTGATTTTTTTACTGTTGTTAAAGATATATTAAGTTTATTTGCTATAGTTTCTAAAGATGGATAGCTACATTTTTTATTATCATTGTATAAGCTTAATAGATATGCATATATTCTAAATTCATTTGATGTGATTTTTGTATCTGTTATTAGATTAAAGTCAATTTGTAAGAATTGTATATTTTTCATTGTAGCTCTCCCTCCTTTTTGCCGTATAAATCATTTCTACAGCTTTATATTAATATATTTTGCCGTATAAGTCAACTATATTTGTTTTACTTTTTGTTAATTTTATTGTATAATGAATATAAATAGGAGGTTGTACTAATGACTGAAAAAAAATCAAAAAATCATAACCGTGAAAAATTAACTGTTTTAATAGATAAAGATATAAAAAAAGAAATGAAAAAAGAAGTTTTAGATTTAGATTGCTCAATGGGCGAATTTCTAGAATATTTATTCACTACTTACATAAAAAACAAAAAGTAAAGTCTTAGAATTACAAATCTAAGGCTTTTATTTTTTTACGAGTAAAAACTAACTACTATTATAACTACGTTAGTAGTTATATATAAATATAGATAAGATAGATATAGATAACATAAGTATAGATTAAGGTCAATTTCTGACCTGTTAAATAGATATTATTTTTATTATTAAAAGGTTTCTTATTTACTTACTATTTATTAATTTTATATTTTATTTCTATTTAATTTGATATATAATAAGCATGTATTATTTCTACTGATTTTATAAATAATATAAATAGATATGTATTTTCCATGATAATTTAAGAAAACAAAAAAGCAGCTACTAATTTATTTTAGTAACTGCTTTTTTATTGTTATTTATTTAATTCTTCTCTTCTCTTTTTAATAAATTCTTCTAACTGCTCCAAATCTTCTAGGGTAGCTTTAGTTTTTATGAAGCTTCTTGCTGATGATCTGCTTTTTAAGTAACTAGAATATTCTTTATTTTTTTCTTCCCATTTCTTATTTGCTATTGTTTGCTTTTTTAATTCTTTTGTCATATACTCCATTCTCCTAAATTATAATTTTATTATTAAATATGCTAATGCTATAATTACTAATATTTTGAAAACTATTTTAACAATTAATACTGGTACATTATTCTTCATATTGATTTTAAGTGATTAATATTGTATTATTTTAGCGAGGGGATTAATCCCCTCTAGTGATTGTTAGCTTTTATAAAATTATTTCTATAAGTTCTTTTATAATCGCTATTTTTATCATAAGCTTGATAACTATCGCAAGTAGTTTATCAAGCTTTTTTAGTTTCTTAATCACTTTTCCTCCCATTCTCTACAATTATATTACACTACATGTAGTATAATGTAGTCAATAGTTTTACATAAAAAAACAAGGCTAAAAGCAGATTTTCTCTACCTTTAGCCTTTTATTTTATATAAAAATATATTATAATTTTATTTAGATATTTTTACGTTTAAATGGAATCAGAGTA
>NZ_FR886623.1:0-781 GCF_000436575.1 Clostridium sp. CAG:265 | reverse complement strand
GGCTTTGTTTTAATAAACTGTTGAAATTTGATTAACCTCTATAAATATGGTTATAATATATAATATAACTACTATTTAGGAGGTTTTTTATGCCAAGAGTTAATAATGTTATTCAGCAAGTTTCACAATTAAATACATATGAGCAAGAGAAGGTATTTGATTTTTTAAAGACTGTATTGATGTCAAATGGAATAACTAACTCTATAGATGAAGAAATCGCTGAAAATAGATTTAACAAGGGGAAGTGCTGTCCTTTTTGCAATCATGATAAAATATCTAAGTATGGAAAATATCATTGTAAGAATGGCGTTAAACAAAGGTATAAATGCCAAAATCCAGAGTGCAAAAAAACTTTCAATGATTTTTCTAAATCCCCAGTTTCAAGTAGTAAAAAGGGATTAGATAAATGGCTACTATATGCTCAATGTATGATAAATGGTAACACTATTAGGCAATGTGCCGAAATTGTTGAGATTAATATTGCAACAGCTTTCTTTTGGAGACATAAAATTATAGACGCTATTAGAAAATTTATTGGCTACGGCTCTCTTGAGGGTGTTATTGAACTCGATGAGACATACTTTGCCCTTAGCTATAAAGGGAATCATAGCAAAAGTTCTAATTTTACTATGCCAAGGGAATCAAGAAAGCGTGGTAAAGAAATAAATACAAGAGGTATATCAAAGGAATTTGCCTGTGTATTATGTGGTGTAGATAGATTAGGAAATATATATACTGGTTTAATATGTGATGGCAGACCTAACTATACTGATATAAATAG
>NZ_FR886622.1:0-1221 GCF_000436575.1 Clostridium sp. CAG:265 | reverse complement strand
AAGGAGGAATTTGCAAATGGCAAAGCAAAAATTCGAAAGAAGTAAACCACACGTAAATATCGGAACAATTGGTCACGTTGACCACGGTAAGACTACATTAACAGCAGCAATCACAACTGTTTTAGCAAACAGAGGATATGCAGAAGCATTCAACTATGCAGATATAGATAAGGCTCCAGAAGAAAAAGAAAGAGGAATCACTATCAACACTGCTCACGTTGAATATGAAACAGAAACAAGACACTATGCTCACGTTGACTGTCCAGGACATGCTGACTACGTTAAGAACATGATCACTGGTGCTGCTCAAATGGACGGTGCTATATTAGTATGTTCAGCAGCAGATGGTCCAATGCCACAAACAAGAGAACATATACTACTAGCTTCAAGAGTTGGTGTTGACTACATCGTTGTTTTCTTAAACAAAGCTGATATGGTTGATGACGAAGAATTATTAGAATTAGTTGAAATGGAAGTTAGAGAATTATTATCTGAATACAACTTCCCAGGAGATGATATCCCTGTAATTAAAGGTTCTGCATTAAGAGCTTTAGAAAACCCAACTGATCCAGAAGCAACAGCTTGTATCATGGAATTAATGGATGCTGTTGATAGCTACATCCCAACTCCAGAAAGAGCTACAGATAAGAACTTCTTAATGCCAGTAGAAGATGTATTCACAATCACTGGTAGAGGAACTGTTGCAACTGGAAGAGTTGAAACTGGTGTACTTCACGTATCTGACGAAGTTGAAATCGTTGGTTTAGCAGAAGAAAGCAGAAAAGTAGTAGTAACAGGAATCGAAATGTTCAGAAAGTTACTAGATGAAGCACAAGCTGGAGATAACGTAGGGGTATTATTAAGAGGTATCCAAAGAACTGAAATCGAAAGAGGTCAAGTTTTAGCTAAAGTTGGATCAATTAAGCCACACAGCAAGTTCGTAGGTCAAGTATACGTACTTAAAAAAGAAGAAGGTGGAAGACATACTCCATTCTTCGATGGATACAGACCACAATTCTACTTCAGAACAACTGACGTTACTGGATCAATCAAATTACCAGAAGGTATGGAAATGGTTATGCCAGGAGACCACATCGATATGAACGTTGAGTTAATAACTCAAGTTGCTATGGATGAAGGATTAAGATTTGCCATCAGAGAAGGTGGAAGAACTGTAGGTTCAGGAGTTGTTACTAAAGTTTTAGGATAATTCCTACTTTA
>NZ_FR886621.1:0-15711 GCF_000436575.1 Clostridium sp. CAG:265 | reverse complement strand
CTTCTTTCGAATTTTTGCTTTGCCATTTGCAAATTCCTCCTTATATTATTTTAATAAACTCTGCCTAGCGTTTGCATACATATATCTTATAAATTGGAGCTCACGATCGGGATTGAACCGACGACCTCCGCCTTACCAAGGCGACGCTCTGCCGACTGAGCTACGTGAGCATTAAAGTGTATTTCACTTTAATATACCAATTATAAAGTTTACTAGCATTTGTTTTTTTTGTCAATATGATTTTTCTATTTTTGTTCCTTGCTAGCTAAGCATTTTTCTAACTTTCTTTTAACTCTCTGCAATGCATTATCAATTGATTTTGCCTGTACGTCCAAATCACATGCAATTTCTTGATATGATTTGCCATCTAGGTAACTTTGGAATACTTCTTTCTCTAAATCAGAAAGCACTCTTTCAATTTGATCTTCAATTAATTTCTTCTGTTCTTGGCCTATGATTAGCTCCTCAGGATCACTGACCTTTATACTTGATAATATATCCAATAATGTTCTATCTGATTCATCATCCGATACTGGTTTATTTAATGAAACATAAGTGTTTAACGGTATATGCTTCTGTCTAGTTGCAGTCTTTATTGCCGTTATAATCTGCCTTGTTACACATAGTTCTGCAAAAGCTTTAAAAGTTGTAGCCTTTTCAAAGTTAATATCCCTTATAGCCTTATATAATCCAATCATTCCTTCTTGGTAGATATCTTCCTTATCGGCTCCTATTAAAAAATATGACTTGGTCTTGGCCTTAACAAAACTTTCATACTTTGAAATTATGTATTCTTGAGCTCTTACATCCCCATTTTTAGCATCTATCACTATACTCTTTTCAATTTCATCTTCATCCATAAGTAGATCGTTTGAAACTTCTTTGCTACACATATGACCTCCTATTTACAGTATAATTCTCAAACCCTTTAACTTCTTCTCATTGCTTCTAATTTTTTCAAAACATCATCATCTATATTGTCTAGAAGGACATTCTTATCACTTGAATTTACTTTCTTAGAATTATGTTTAATATCTTCATTGGTCTTAAAAACCAAATTATAAAATTCTATACTTGAAATTCTTACTGCACCTCTTTGGAATATTGTTTGTTGCTCTAAAGAATCAGATGTCACAACATGCACCTCATATTTTCTTCCAATATGATTTACTTCCTTTTCAATATATGCATCTGCAGTTACTCCATCCTTAGTAAATATAACCACAAGGTTCTTGTTATATTCATATTTACTTTCCCTATTGCCTGCTACCTTGTATCCATCAAAAACTAATATTACTTTACATCCATTAATAGCACCATAATTATCTAAAATATCTATCAACTTTTGTCTTGCGCTTTCTAAACTAATGCTTTTTTCTTTTTTTAGGATGTCCCAACTGTTTACAACATTGTACCCATCAACAAATACAAATCTCACTTTAGACCTCGTATATTAATAACAATTACTTTGTTATTCTTCCTTTTAATACCTCGTACATCATTATACCACCTGCAACTGATGCATTTAAAGAGTTAATTTTCCCAATCATAGGTATTTTTACAAGAACATCACATTTTTTCAAAGTTAAATTAGATATCCCTTTACCTTCGCTACCAATTACTATAGCACAAGGTCCTCCAAAATCCACATTATAGCTATAATCTTTTCCTTCGATATCTGCTCCATATATCCATATTCCTTTTTCTTTTAGAGTATCAATAGTTGCATTAACATTTGTTACCTTTGCTATTCTCATATGTTCAACTGCTCCTGCTGAACATTTATAAACTGTAGATGTAACTCCAACATTTCTTCTCTTTGGAATTATTATTCCATGAACACCACATAATTCCGCTGTTCTTATAATTGAACCAAGATTATGTGGATCTTCAATTTCATCAAGTATGATAATAAATGGTTGTTCATTTTTCTTTTCAGCATATGCTAAAATATGTTCTACTTCTGAATATTTAAATGGAGTCACTCTGGCAATAAGTCCTTGGTGAACTAACCCCCCACTCATAGAATCTAGTTTTCTTCTATCAACTTCCTTAACAACAATATTCTTTTCTTTAGCTAAAGCTAAGGCTACTTTAGCAGAACCTTCCAAATCTCCTTTGCTCACATATAGAGCTTCAACAGTTCTATCACCTTTCAATGCTTCAATTACAGCATTTCTTCCTAGAACCAAATCTTCATTTACAACTTCGTTATCCCCATATCCTTGAGTATTTACTCTATTTCCTTTAGATACATATTCAGTTCTTGACGTTTCTCTTCTGTTTTTCTTCTTTTCTACATTTTCTCTTCTTTTTGGATTTTCTCTCTTTGTCATATAAAAAAACTCCTTACTATTTGCTTATGTCTATTGTTACAGCTTTACTTAATATATAATTTAATCTTTCATAATCTCCTATTAAATGCAGATATCCTACCAATGCTTCAAAGCCTGTTGCCATTCTATAATCTCTTACATCAGCATTCTTAGGCACTGTTGCTGACTTGGCATTTCTGCCTCTCTTGAAAATATAGCTTTCTTCTTCTGTAAGCTCCTCTTCTAATGAATGCATTATAGCTGATTGATTCTTTGCTTTTACATATCCTATAGCTTTAACATGTATTTTATGCGCTGATAAACTCATATTATTGGCTAATATATAATTTCTTATGTACAGTTCATATACTGCATCACCTATAAGTGCTAACTGTAATGGATTTAATAATTTTGCATCCTTAGCACTAAATTCTTTTTCTCTATAATCTTGAAGCACTTACTTCACCACTCTCTATTTTTTATTAACTTATAACATTGAAGCTGTCAAAAATGACAGCTCCCTTTTTTTAATTTTCTTTTTTCCATCTCACGCCTTGTGGTGTGTCTATTAAAACAATTCCTCTGGCTTTTAAATCATCTCTTATTTTATCAGCTAAAGCAAAATCCCTATTCTTTCTTGCTTCTTGTCTTTGTTCAATTAAACGTTCTATTTCATCTTCTAAACTTTCTTTTTTTGTTTGCTTTTGAAGCATTCCTAAAGGTGCTCCTAAGCTTCTTATTAATTCTAATGCCTTTTCACATAATTCTTTTGATGAATCTATTGTTATATTAGTATTGTAATCTCTAACTAAATCAAATAATACTGTAATTGCATCAGCTGTATTGAAGTCATCATCCATCTTTTCAATATATCTTTCTTTATATGCATTTAATTTCTCAAGATATTTAACTTCTTCTTCTGTCATCTTTTCAGTAGTTACTTCATTAATTAAATTTTCTAAATTATCTATTGCATTATATAATCTTTCCACTGAAGCTTTTGCTGAATCTAATAATTCAGTGCTGAAATTTAACTGTACTCTATAATGTGCTGAAAGCATTAAGAATCTAATAACATCTCCATCATAAGCCTTTAGAGCATCTCTAGCTGTTAAGAAGTTATTTAAAGACTTAGACATTTTTTGATTATTTACGTTTAAATATGCTGAATGCATCCAATACTTAGCAAAAGGCTTTCCTGTTAAAGCTTCACTTTGTGCTATTTCATTCTCATGATGTGGGAACGCTAAATCCATTCCACCAGCATGTATATCAATAGTTTCTCCTAACAACTTTTTAGCCATACATGAACATTCTATATGCCATCCTGGTCTTCCTGGTCCCCATGGACTTTCCCAAGCTGGCTCACCTGGTTTTTGAGCTTTCCAAATAGTAAAATCCATTGGATCTTCTTTTCTTTCATCAACATTTATTCTAGCACCAGCTTGTAAGTCTTCTAAATTTTGCTTTATAAGTTTACCATAACCTTCAAACTTCTTAGTTCTGAAATAAACATCACCATTTACTTCATAAGCAAATCCTTTCTCTATAAGTCCAGATACAAATTCAATTATATCATCAATAAATTCTGTAGCTCTTGGATTGCATGTTGCTCTTTCTATATTTAATCCATCAGCATCTTGATAATATTCAGCTATATACTTATCTCCTACTTCTTTAACAGTAGTATTATCTTCATTAGCTTTCTTTATCATCTTATCATCTATATCTGTAAAGTTTTGTATAAATTCAACTTCATACCCTCTATATTCAAAATATCTTCTTACTGTATCAAATATAATGAATGTCCTTGCATTTCCAACATGAAAGAAGTTATATACTGTAGGTCCACAAACATACATCTTAATTTTACTTGGATTTAATGGTACAAATTCTTCTTTACTTCTCGTTAAAGTATTAAAAATTCTCATTAGACATACTCCCTTTAGATTTTATAATTTTATATTATTATTTTGGAACTCATCTCTTACTCTTGAAACAACTTCTTCTATTTTTATTGTTTCCATCTCTCCATCTCTTAACTTAAATTCAACCTCACCATCAGTAATCTTTTTACCAACTGTAACTCTCATTGGAACTCCAATAAGTTCAGAATCCTTGAATTTAACTCCCGCTCTTTCATTTCTATCGTCTAATAAAGCATCAACACCAATAGCTCTTAATTCTTCATATAACTTATTAGCTATTTCCATTTGTGCCTCATCTTTAATATTTACTGGTATTACTGAAATATGGTATGGTGCTACTGATAAAGGCCATATAATCCCATTTTCATCATGATGCTGTTCTACAATTGAAGCTAAAGTTCTTGTTACACCTATTCCATAGCATCCCATTATAAATGGTTTTTCCTTACCATTTTCATCAATAAATGTTGCATTCATAGCTTCAGAATACTTAGTTCCTAATTTAAATATATGCCCTACTTCTGTTCCTCTTGAAATAGTAACTTCTCCGCCACATTCTGGGCATTTCTCTCCAGCTGTTATATTTCTAAAATCACCAACAGTTCCTGTAAAGTCTCTGCCGTAATTAACATTTTCTATATGATATGCTGTTTCGTTAGCTCCAACTATGAAGTTATACATCTTACTTACTTCTTCATCTACTAATAATTCATCAACTTTTATACCTATTGGTCCTGCAAACCCTATTTGTGCATTTGTTGCTGCAAATACTTCTTCTGCTGAAGCCATATCTAAGTTTATTACTCCACCTAAAGCATTAGATACTTTAACTTCATTAACTTCTCTATCCCCTCTTACCATTACAGCAACTATTCTACCATCTGCATTATATATTAATGTCTTAGCAAATTTCTTTTCAGTTGTGTTAAAGAATTTAACTAATTCTTCAATAGTTCTAGCATTTGGTGTTTCTGTCTTAATAATTTCTTTTAACTCCTCTACTTCAACAACTTCTACTGTTGAAGGAGCTTTTTCTATATTAGCAGCATAATCACAACATGTGCAGAATACTACATCATCTTCTCCAACTTCTGATCTAACCATAAATTCAGCTGAATTTGATCCACCTATTGCACCTGAATCTGCTTCAACACATTTTGCATCTATACCACATCTGTTAAATATATTAATATATGCTGCATGCATCTTATCATATGAAGCATCTAATCCAGCTTGATCCTTATCAAAGCTATATGCATCCTTCATAACAAATTCTCTTGATCTCATAACACCAAATCTAGGTCTTCTTTCATCTCTATATTTAGTTTGTATTTGATAAAGGTTTACTGGAAGTTGTTTATAGGATTTTATTTCTGTTCTGGCTATATCAGTGAATACTTCTTCATGTGTTGGTCCAAGACAATAGTCTCTATTATTTCTATCTTTTAATCTGAACATTTCTGCTCCGTAAACATCCCATCTTCCTGATTCTTGCCATAATTCAGCTGGAAGCATTGCTGAAGCTAAAAATTCTTGTGCTCCTGCCGCATTCATTTCTTCTCTTACTATTTCTTCTACATTTTTTAAAGCCTTTAATCCTAATGGCATATAGTTATAAATTCCTGCAGCCATCTTTCTAATCAACCCTGCTCTAAGCATTAGCTTATGGCTATCTATTTCTGCTTCTGCTGGAACTTCTCTTAATGTTGAAACTAACATATTTGACATTTTCATAGTATTTTCCTCCTGTTATATAAGTCAATGTTATATATATGATGGCTTTGAAATACTCTTTATCCTTTTATCATCATCCATCATTAATAATTTATAAATAAAAAGTTCACCCTAATATAATTAGGGCGAACTTATAGTCGCGGTACCACCTAAATTTGTGCTCTTATAATGATAACGGTGTTAAACCGATAGTTTTGCTATAACTCTGAAGCTGGTTCAAAATCTCTTGAAAATCTTACAGCCTAGGATTTTCTCTCTGAAAGGCGATTTTTACTATTCTTCTTCCTTGCTTTATAATATATTTTTTTGATTTATTCATTATATAATTTTGCAAAAATCCTGTCAATAACCTATATAAGCCTCTCTGCTAAAATTAAATCTTCTGGGGTAGTTATTTTTATATTGATATAATCACCTTCATATAAATATACTTTATACCCATACATTTCCACCACTGAAGTATCATCTGTTACTGCTATATTTTCCTTCTTAACTTTTTTATGACACTGATAAATTTCATCATATTTAAAACATTGAGGCGTTTGCACTGCAACTAATGTATTTCTATCTGGTGTATCTACCGATAAATTATCATTGTTTTTTATCTTTATAGTATCTTTGGGGATTACTCCTGGTGCAGATGCACCATATGCTTTAGCATATTTTATGCCTTCATCAATAATTCTCTCACTTATAAAAGGTCTTGCACCATCATGTATTAATACTATATCTGCTTTTTCCATAGCTTCTAGTGCATTGAATACTGAATCTTGCCTCTCTTTCCCACCAAATACTATCCTATCTACCTTTAAACAGTATTTTTGCAACACTTCCTTTTGGCAATAATCCACTTCATCTTCTGGAAGTACTAATATTACTTCATCTATACTTTTATTATCAATAAATTTCTCAAGTGTATATGCAAGCACTGGCTTTCCCTTTATTTCAATAAATTGCTTGCTTTTATGGTAATTCATTCTCTTACCTCTTCCACCTGCTAAAACAATAGCACTTATCATCTAAAACTCCTTTTAACTTTCCTTTGGTTTTGCAAATATCATCCTGCCAGCAGCTGTCTGTAATACAGATGTAACAACTACTATTATCTCCTCATTTATAAACTTTCTGCCACCTTCTACAACAATCATGGTTCCATCATCTAAATATGCTATTCCTTGCGATGATTCCTTACCATCTTTCATCACCATCACTTTCATTTCTTCTCCTGGAAGAAGTACTGGTTTTATGGCATTGGCTAACTCATTAATATTAAGTACTGGCACTCCTTGGAATTCTGCAACTTTATTCAAATTAAAATCATTAGTCACTACTTTTCCACTTAAAATCTGTGCTAACTTTAAAAGCTTTGCATCAACTTCCGCAATTTCCGGAAAGTCCTCTTCATATATCTGAGTTTCTATAGAAAGTTCTTTTTGTATTTTATTTAATATATCAAGACCTCTTCTTCCTCTATTTCTCTTAAGACCATCAGCAGAATCAGAAATATGCCTAAGTTCATTTAACACAAAACATGGAATTACTAAAGGACCTTCCACAAAACCAGTTTGGCATATATCAAATATTCTTCCATCAATGATTACTGATGTATCCAATACTTTAGGACATATCTTTTCACTATGCTTATTCTTCTTATCCCTTAGTCCATTCTTCTTTATAGAAGTAAGTAAATTTAATATATCTTCTTTTCGCTTAATAAATATCTTTATTCCTACCAAAGCTCCAATTAAATCTATTAAGATAAATAAGATAGGGCCTATTACAAAATGAATTTTTGATATGGGTACTCCTATAAGAGTTGCAAATACAAGTCCTACTAAAAGCCCTAGTGTTCCAAAAAGAAATTCTGTCACTGTAAGCTTTTGAATATTCATTTCAAATCCATCTATTATAGCTATAATTCCTTTATAAATAAATGATGATAAAAAATAAAAAATAATTGCAAAAATTAAGATTACAATAAGTAAAATTAAACTCGTGTATAGAGGCTCTATAAATAATTTTATTCCCTGTTTTATGCCCAGTGTAATAAGCACTTTTCCAATAATATATCCCACTGCTATTCCCATAATTGAACTAATGAATTTCACAATTTTTTTCAGCACATTTTCACCTCCCATTATAATATATATATTAAATTTCATCTATTAGTTATCCATAAATAACCATTTAATTATATCACAGAACACTTACTGCTAAAATCAATAATTATTTTTCTATACCCCCTATTAATGAATGGCCAGGTTGTTTATTATTATATTAACCAATTCGCCCAAGGGTTATATTAACAAATTTATTTCCTTAGGAAATTTTCTTATACTAAACTCTATTTAAGGAGCTGATTCAAAATGAAGGATATAATATTTGATACATTTCAAAATGACGTTAGTACTTCTCTAATAAGACATAAAAGCATTTTAGATGTTTTAACTAAATATACTGAAAGCTGCTCTAAAGTTAATAGATCTGTGGCAAAAGCTATTACTAATTGTGGTTGCATTAATATAAATGCCTCCAAACAAGAATTCGATAATACTGATACTTCTCTTGATGAATTATCAAAATCTTTCTCAACTCATTTAAACGGAAAACTTTGTGATAATTGTCGTGAAGTAATTGAAAATCAAATAGGAACTAGCTTATTTTATCTAGTATCACTATGCAATATATTAGATATAAATCTTTATGATGTATTAATAAATGAAACCTCCAAATTAGATACTTTAGGTAAATTTACATTTAGATAATGTACTAAAAGCAGGTATAACTACATACCTGCTTTTATATTGTTACCAATTATAGACTCTTATATTCTATAAAATTACTAAAGTTCTTTTTTTAAATTTACTTGTTCCTTGATTCTCTTTAAACCATTTTTTATTGCTGCAGCACGTGCTTCACCAATTCCTTCAACTTGATCTAAATCTTCACTAGACGCTTCTAATACATTTTTCAATTGCCCAAAATGCTTTATCAAGTTTTCAATTACATTAGTAGGTATCCTTGGTATTTTAAATAATAATCTATATCCTTTTGGAGAAGTAAGAGTATCTACTAATACACATCCTGTATATCCTAAAAGTTTTGCTATGGCATCTAAGTCTACTAATTCATCAGAATTAAGCTTTTGTATTTCCTTGTATATTTCATTATAATCACTATCTTCTTTGCAATAGTCTCTAATAAGTAGTATACCATCACGTTCAATGTATCTTATAAGCTCATTAAGCTGCATAGATATCAATCTTCCATCATTACCAAGCTCTAAGATATATCTCTTTATTTCTTCTACTATCCTCATTACCATTTCTGTCCTCTGTATAGCCGTTACCACATCAAAAACTGTAGTTAAGTCTTGAAATTCCAATATATTTAAATTATTTATTACTCTTTCTAATACATTTACGTACTTTTCTAAAGTCTGTATTGCTTGGTTAGCTCTTTCCAATATAACACTACTTTCCTGTAATACATACTTTATATCTTTTTTATAAATAGTTATTAAATTTCTTCTTTGAGATATAGCTATGACTATTGCATCTGTCTGCTTTGCTATTCTCTGTGCCGTTCTATGTCTTGTTCCTGTTTCAAAAGTACTTACTGATGGATCTGGCAGTAACTGTGTATTAGCACATACTATCCTTTTTAAGTCTTCACTAATAACTATTGCTCCATCCATTTTAGCTAATTCATATATGTATGCAGGACTATATTCTGAATTTATATAGAATCCTCCATCTACAAGCTTCATTACTTCTTCATTATCACTAAGAACTATTAATCCTCCGGTCTTTGCTCTCAAAATATTTTCTAGCCCTTCTCTTAAATTAGTGCCAGGGCTAACTATTTTTAAAATATTTTTTATCTTACTATCATCCTTAATCCTCATATAATCACCTAATTACTATAATAACTTCTAAAGCCGCACTTCTAAGTAATTTCTATCTTCCATTTTTATGTTTCTACACTAATTTATTGTGATTTTTTAAATTATCTATATACATTTATTATAACATCATTTAAAGTTTTTAATGAAATTATATCAATTCCTTCAATTTTAAAGCCCTTTGCAAAAGAATCCTTTGCTACATAAACCTTTCTGAATCCCATTCTAGCAAGCTCTTTTATTCTTCCCTCTAATGAAGGTACTTTTTTTAATTCACCTGTCAGACCTACATCTGCAATAAATGCTACATCTGTAGGTATTCCTTTATTTTTCACCGATGAAACTATACTCATAATTACAGCTAAATTAACTCCTGGTTCCTTAACTCGCATTCCGCCAGTGGTCTTTATAATTACATTTTTATCATATAAATTAATTCCACCTCTTATCTCTAAAATAGAAATTAAAGTATTTAATTTATCCTTACCTAATGTTTCTGCTATCCTTGTTGGATATGGAGTAAATGTCTTTGAAACAAGACTTTCTACTTCCATTATTATTGCCCTTGAACCTTCTTTAACAACAGTTAAAGTACTTCCTGAAACTAAATCTCCATCATCTCTCTTTGTCATAAAATACTCTGATGGATTATCGATAGATTCCATTCCCTTTTCTGTCATTTGGAAAAAGCCAGTTTCACCTGTGCTACCAAACCTATTTTTAGAGCTTATTAATCCTCTTAGCTCCTCATCACTGTTTGCTTCTATAATTAAAACAGTATCAACTAAATGCTCTAAAGCTCTAAGTCCTGCTAGTTCATCAGCTTTAGTCATCTGACCTACTATTATTACTGCCCTTGGTCTTTTATCATCCTTAGCCAATCTTAATAATTCATTGGCACATTCCATAGTCTGAGTAGGTGATCCTGCTCTGGCTGGAAGTGCATTTTCCATAGTAAAGGTTTGTATACTATCTATTATAATCAAATCAGGATCAATATCCCTAGTAGCATGCACCACATTATCCATGCTTGTTTCCTGCAGAACCCATATATTATCACTTATATTATTTAATATTCTATCTGCCCTATTTTTAATTTGACTATCACTTTCTTCTCCTGATGCATAAACAACCTTATGGCCCTTATGCGCTATGCTATGTGCTACTTGCAATAACAATGTACTCTTTCCTGCTCCTGGCCTAGCAGTAATAATTGTTATGGAATCTTTAACTATACCGCCTCCCATAACTCTATCAAATTCATTAATTCCTGTTATAATCCTGTCACTTTTGCTAGAAGTAATATCTGATAATTTTTTTACAGATTTCATAGTTAGTGATACCTTTTTAGCAACAGCTGCTACACTATTCTTCTTTTCAACTAGGCTTTCTTCAAAGGTATTCCAGTTATTACAGTCTGGACATTTTCCTAGCCATTTTGGCGATTCATAGCCACAATTTTCACAAATAAATATAGATTTAACTTTAGCCAAACTTCTCACCACACTTTAATCTATATATTAAAATTAAAATCTATTTTTCTATCTATAATATATCATAAACAAAATATAAAAAATATATAAAAGCCCAAAGTATTTACTAAAAAATCCTTATTACTCAAATTTATTTTTAACCAATTCCTTAAGTTATAAATTTACATTTAGCATACATCTTTCTAATAAGAATACTTTTTTACATTTTAGCTCATACTAATATTAATTTTAATAAGGAGTTGATATTTATGCTAAATAAATCCTATTACAAGAATATGCCTGCAAAAAACACTTTAAATGATTATAATAATAACACTGACACTAATGGTTATCTTAATTCTTTAGAGGATATACCTCTAGAAAATATGATAATAAATTCAAATTTAGAAAATGAAAACATAATAAAATAGAGCGATATCCATCGCCCTATTTTATTTATGTGAAAAAATAAGTTCATCATCCTTGAAACATACGCTAAGCCTATCGCCTCGTTTAATTTCACCTTTAAGCATTTCATCGCTTAATTTATCCTCTATTTCCCTGGTAATAATCCTTCTTATAGGCCTTGCACCAAAACTTAAATTTTCATTTTTATCTGCAATAAATTTATTAAGTTCTTTATCATAATCTAAGAATATTTCTTTTTCCTTCAATCTATTTATTGTATCACTTAACATTATATCTACTATATTCTTAATATTTTCTTCATTTAATTGATTAAATACTACTATTTCATCAAGCCTATTTAAAAATTCTGGCCTGAACTTATTCTTAAGCTCTCCCATAATAAATTCTTTCATCTTTTCATATTGCACTGCATTATTATTTACATCATTAAAGAAACCCATAGTATTCTGCTTTTTAAGTTTTTGAGCTCCTTCGTTGGAAGTCATTATAATGATGGTATTCTTAAAATTAACTATTTTACCTTTACTATCAGTAAGTCTTCCATCATCCATTATTTGAAGAAGTATATTGAATACATCTTCGTGAGCCTTTTCAATTTCATCTAATAATACTACTGAATATGGTTTTCTACGTACCGCTTCTGTTAGTTGACCACCTTCTTCATAACCAACATAACCTGGCGGCGGACCTATAAGCCTTGATACAGAATGTTTTTCCATATATTCTGACATATCTATTCTAATAAGACTATTGGTACTACCAAACATTACTTCTGCTATAACATTAGAAAGTTCTGTCTTTCCAACGCCTGTAGGGCCACAAAAGAAAAATGTACCTATAGGTCTATGAGGATTCTTAAGACCTACTCTAGCTCTCTTTATAGCCTTGCAAATAACACCAATAGCTTCATCCTGACCTATAATTTTATTTTTTAGTACTTCTTCCAATCTTAATAGCTTATCAGCTTCCTTTTCATTTAAACGCTCTAATGGTACACGACTCCAAATAGAAACAACTTTTGCTATATCTTCTTCATCAACAACGCTGACAGCATTGCACGTACAAGCCCTCCATTGCTCCTTAATGCTTTCAAATTCTTCTTTCAAAAGCTTTTCCTTATCTCTTAAGTTAGCTGCCTTTTCAAAATCCTGATTTTTTATGGCATCTTCCTTTTCCGTAACAGACTTTTCAATATCAATTTCTTTTTGCTTAAGTTCTGGTGGCAAAGTAAGCTTAGATATCCTTACCTTTGAAGCTGATTCATCAATTAAATCAATGGCCTTATCAGGCATAAATCTATCAGTAATATATCTATCTGCTAGCTCTACGGCTTTCTTTAATGCCTCATCAGTTATCTTTACTTTATGATGTGATTCATATTTATCTCTTAAGCCATATAATATCTTTAAAGTTTCTTCTTTATTTGGTTCTTCAATATTAATTGTCTGAAACCTTCTTTCTAAAGCGGCATCTTTTTCAATATACTTTCTATACTCATCAATGGTTGTAGCTCCAATACATTTGATTTCTCCTCTTGCAAGGGCAGGTTTTAGTATATTAGATGCATCTATAGCACCTTCAGCTCCTCCAGCTCCAACTATGGTATGAATTTCATCAATGAAAACAATAATTTTATCTTCATTTTTTAATTCATTCATTACCTTCTTTAAACGTTCCTCAAATTCTCCTCTATATTTTGCTCCTGCCACCATGGAAGTAATATCTAATGTTACAAGTCTTGTTTCCTTTAGACTTTCCGGAATATCACCTGCAACCATCTTTTGAGCTAATCCTTCTATAACAGCAGTCTTTCCAACGCCAGGCTCACCAATAAGGCATGGATTGTTCTTTACTCTTCGGCAAAGTATCTCTAGTACCCTTTGAGTTTCCTCATCTCTACCTATAACAGGATCAAGTTTTCCTTCCTTAGCAATCTGAGTTAAATCTCGACTATACTGATCCAGCATTGGAGTCTTATTTTGCTTTTTTTCTTTATTTAATATTTTCTTATTATCTCTAAAATCATTGCCTGATATATACTTTTCCAATTCATCTTTAATCTCATGCATATCAATCTTACATGTACTTAAAATCGTATATGCAACCCCCTCACTACCATTGATAAGTGCTTCTAAGATGTGTTCTGGTGTGATGAAGCTATGATTAAATTTTCTTCCTATATCTATACTGTCATCAAAAAGCCTTTTTGCCCTAGGAGTTAAAAGCATATCTCCTGTTACTATTTCTTCATCTCCAAATCCTAAATATTCTTCTATCATCTTTTTTACTTTATCTAAAGTAATCATTCTGTTATTTAAAACTTGACTAGCATAGCCACCTTCTTTTAAAATTCCAAGTAAAATATGTTCTGTCCCTATATACCCATGCTTAAAATTCTGTGATTCCTGTTGTGCTTCAATTAGCACCACTTGTGCTCTTTCCGTAAACCTCCCAAATATCATCATTGCACCTCCATACCATATAGAACTTTCCTTTTTAGCTATTCTATCCCAATTTGTATTATTTAATCTTTATAAATATTTATGACTAATATAGCAATTTAATTCTGTCATCGCACTACTATATAGTAATTTTAATAAGTTAAGTGCTTCATTATGATAATAAAATATTGACCATACCTTTTAAAATATCTGCACGAACTTTATTTTTATCTTCCACTAAGCCTAAAGTTCTATCGTTTACAGCTATTTTGATTAGTTCATATTCCCTTGCTGTAATTATATTTAATTCTAGCAAATGCTCAACTATAGATACTGCACTTTGATAAGTTATACTTGAACCTATTGCTTCATTTAATATAGAAATTTTTTCTTGACCACTTTTATGGTATATCCTTTTAACTATGATATATCCCCCTCCACCTCTTCTACTTTCAATAATATATCCCTTTTCACAAGTAAACCTTGTAGTTAATACATAGTTAATTTGTGAGGGAGCACAGTTAAATTTATCTGCCAATTCATTTCTTTGAATTATTGCTTGATTGTCATCTGTTTCATCAATCAATGAATAAATGAAATCTGCAATTGTATCTGATATTCTTGCCATAATATTACCTTCCTAACACATTGACCTTCTTTGACTTTAATTATATACAATTACTTTTCCACTGTCCATAAGCTAAATTTTAAAAAAATTCCCTACTTATGAATTATTCCCAAATTATTACTTAAACTAAATAATAATATGTTTAATAGGATGTGATAAACATGAAAATTCAATGGTTTGGCAATAGCACATTTTTGTTAACTACTAACTTAGGTAAAAAGATATTACTAGACCCCTTTAATATTTTTAGTACATTAAATGAAAATATTACTGCTAATATTTCTACCTTCAGTAGGCCTATAGACTTTTCTTCTGCTAAAAACATAAAAATCTTTGGAAAAATAGTAAATACTGATTGCAACTCTGCTATTGAAAACATTAAAGTAGAAGGCTATAAATGTAAAAGTGATTCAATTAATGGTTTAAAAAGAGGTCCAAATATAATTTATCTATTTAAAGTAGATAATTTAAAGATTTGTCATTTAGGCTATCTAGGCGAGTTTATTAATAATGAGCTAATAAAGATATTAAGTAATGCTGATATTCTTTTCATACCTATTGGCGGTAATCTTTGCTTAAATGGAATTGATGCATACTCTTTATCTGAAAAGCTTAATGCAAAATATATAATTCCAATGTGCTATAAAAATAATTATAACAATTTTTACTTTAATGGCCCTAAGGATTTTTTATCATATTGTAAAAATGTAGTTTCAATAAAAACTGACACTGTTTATCTTTCAGACTTCTATAATAGCAATATTCCTTCTACAATACTTATGCATAATGTATTATAAAATCTGATTTTATATAATAAAAAGGGGCTGTATCAAAATAATATTTGAAAAAAGGGAATTCGT
>NZ_FR886620.1:0-21689 GCF_000436575.1 Clostridium sp. CAG:265 | reverse complement strand
TTAGCCCTATGCTATTTTTTCATACGAAACTTTACACTATCCATTAGTATTTGTTTAAGTATTATTTTTCATTTATCACACCTTACATATTAATTTCAGTTATAACTTAAAATATAGATGAATTTGATATACATAAATCTTTTTACAAACAAAAAGAGACTAGTGTATAGCAAATAAAGCTATACACTAGTCTCATTATTTAAGACAAGCCACATGTAAAAACCAGTATGTTGACTTGCCACGTATTTCTTATACGCCAATTACTCCCTAGTGAGTATAACAACCATTAAATTATATCATAAAATATAAATATTTAAATAATCTACTTATACCACCTAAAGACAAGATATCGCAAGCTACATTTATTCATTAGATTTTAAAGCATCTATCATATTTATTTTCCTTAATTTTCTATGCATCATAAACATTACAATTAATGAAAATACAATTGTTAATATAACAGAGTAAATAAAGCTCATTATATATATATTAGGTGAAAGCATCATATTATCTGCTTCTGCTGTTGTAATTACAAATCCATGAAGTATTTTCCCCATGAATACACCTATTATTATACCTAAAGCTGTTAAGATGAAGTTTTCCCTTAAAATATACATAGTTACTTCATAATCATAAAATCCTAAAACTTTAATTGTTGATAATTCTCTAATCCTTTCAGATACATTAATATTATTTAAGTTATAAAGAACAACTAGCGCTAGTCCTCCAGCTGAAATTATTAATATTATCACTACTACATTTAAAGTGTCCATTGATTCATTAGTTGTTTTTGCTAAATAAGAAGTCATTGTAACATTTATGACTTTATTAGATTCCATAAGTTGACTAGCAATATCATCTTCATTGTAATTATCTTGACTTAATTTTATAAATTGCGAATTATAAATAACATCATTATTAAATACATTTTTATAATATTCTTTTGACATATAAATTGCATGAGTTAAATAGTTTTCTGATATGCCTTTAACTTTAATTTTGTATGAATTATTATCTGCATTATTAAAACTTATTTCATCACCAATTTTTACTTCTAATAACTTGGCAAGTTTTTCATTTATTATAGCTCCATCAGTAGTTAACTGATATTTTTCTTTAGTTATTCTATTATTTAATAAAACAAAATTATCAATTTTAGTATTTGATTCTGGAACATATAAAGTAACATTTTGTTTATTTATATTCTCTTTTGAAATACTTACTATTTCTTGATGAATTTTTAAACTATCTTCATATCCTTCTATATTATTTAATTTATTAATATATTCATCTTCATTCTCATTATCTATGTTTTCATTAAATATTACCGTAGCTTGATACTTCCAAAGCTTGTTAAACTGTTTATTTGTTAAATCTCCTATTGAATCCTTAAGACCAAAGCCAGTAATAATCATAGCAGTACATGAAGCTATACCAAATACAGTCATTATCATACGTTGCTTATATCTAAATAGATTTCTAAATGTAACCTTTTCATTAAAATTTAATCTTCTCCAGATAAGTGTAATTCTTTCTAATAGTATTCTTTTTCCTATTTTAGGTGCTTTAGGTCTCATTAATATTGAAGGAGTACTATTTAAATCTACATTTAAAACTATTAATGCAGCTCCAACCGTACATAATATTGATATTATCATTGCTTGAAATATATATGATGAATAATACACTATTGTTAATTCAGGCAAATCATATTGAGTACTATATGCCTTATATATTATTCTTGGAAATAAATTAAACCCTATTATTACACCAAGAATTCCACCTAAAATACTTGCTAATGAAGCATATAGTATATATTTTATAGATATTTCACTATTACTATAACCTAATGCCTTCATTGTTCCTATCTCAATTCTATTTTCTTCTACCATTCTAGTCATTGTAGTAAGACAAATTAAAACTGCCACTATAAAAAATACTATAGGAAACACTGTTGCTATTGAATTAATTCTCTTAACTACATCATAAAATTCAGAGTATCCTGGGTTATCATTTCTATCAAAGAAATAATATTTTACATCATCAATCTTTGGTAATTGACTTTCTATCATAGATATATAGAAGTCACTTCCTATTGCATCCACATAGTTTTTTCTTATTTCCTCTATAGCCTTTATTTTTATTTCTTCAAGCCTTTCATCTGGTCTACTTGAAAATAATTCTTCAATATATTTCATATTTTCTTTCATTTTTTCAGCATATTCATCACTATATGTTTCTAAATCCTTAGTATTTTTAAAGGTAATATATATTTCTGAATAAACTTCCATAGAAAAATCGTTCTTATTTAATATAGCAAAATAATCTACAATCCCCTTACCTACAGTTGTTGTACCTTTTGCTAGCTTTTCTATATATAATGGACTTCTAACAATACCTACAATCTTAAATGAATTATTATTTAATTGATTTTCTATATTATCATCACACTGAATTGTATATGTATCACCAATTTTAAAATCACCATACTTTAAAGCTTGCTCATCTAGTGCTATCTCTCCTATATTTTTTGGTAGCCTACCTTCTAATATCTCTAAAGAGTTTATGTTGACAGATTTATCTTGGTCATATTCCATAAATTTAACAACACTATTTATATTAGTTAAATTGGCATCTATAGTATGTGATGCATAGTAATCTAATATTTTATCATTATTATCTAGTAACTTTAAATCTTCCTGACTTAACCCTACACTTGAAACTATCTTAGCATCCATCAAATTATATTCATTATAAAAATTTTCAATTGCTGCTTTCATATTAGGTCCTGAAGCTTTTATACCTGAATAAAAAGCAACACCTAACAAAATAATTACTAATATCGAAATAAATCTAGCTTTTGATGATTTAATTTCTCTTAATATTGACTTACTATATGCTTTTATTTTCATATTCTCCTCCTACCACTCTATTGTTTCAACTGGTGATGGATTTGAATTAACTTCAATGCTTCTTACTTTAGCATCATTTATTCTAATTACTCTATCAGCCATCGGTGCCAATGCCGAATTATGTGTTATAACAATTACGGTTGTCCCAGTATTTCTGCAGGTATCCTGTAATGTTTTTAATATTTGCTTTCCCGTAGTATAATCAAGAGCACCTGTTGGTTCATCACAAAGTAACAACTTTGGATTTTTAGCTATTGCTCTTGCTATAGCCACTCTCTGTTGCTCTCCTCCTGATAACTGAGCTGGAAAATTATTCTTTCTATGTTCAAGCCCCACTAATTTTAATGTTTCATCAATATCTAATGCATTAGTTACTATTTGTGAAGCCAGTTCAACGTTTTCTCTAGCTGTTAAGTTTTGTACTAAATTATAAAATTGAAAAACAAATCCTACATCATTTCTTCGATATTTGGTAAGTTGCTTACTATTATATTTTGAAATATCCACTCCATCTATAATTATTTGACCTTCATCACAGCTATCCATTCCTCCAAGTATGTTTAATACAGTAGACTTACCAGCTCCACTTGGCCCTAAAATAATAACAAACTCACCTTTTTCTATCTCAAAATTGATATTATTATTTGCTACTATTGTGCTTTCTCCCATTCTGTATCTTTTACATTCATTTATCACTTGTATATATGCCATTTTCTCCTCCTAAAATCATACTTATAGTTATTCATAGTATACGTTTTATACTTAATGATACTATTTTAGTATAATTATATTAGATTTAAATAACAACCATCAAATATACGATAATATTATTACTTTTTAAATAAGTCTTTAAGCTTATCTGTAAATGTAAATTTTCTTTCTGTAGTATATTCATTATTACCTAACCTCTTGCTTTCTACTTTATCTAAAATAAGCATTTGGTATTGATCAGATTGTCTCATTAGCTTATCACATTTTTCATTTAAGTCACTATTAATCTTAATTAACCTACGAATCTCTTCATCACGGTCTGCTTTTTTCTCTTTCTCTAGCTTGGCTATTTTTGCAAGCACTTGTATATAATTAGCTTTATAAACTTTCAGTTCTGCTATTTCAGAACTTTTAGTAGAAGCTTCCTTCACAATCCCTTTTATTTCTCCCACTAAATTATTGAAAGCCTCCTTAGCATTATTTCTAGTAGTTGTTAGTTCTACTATATCTGCTTGAGCTTTTAAGATTTCCTCATTTAATTCTAAATTATTATCTTTCAACTCACTAATAAGTTGATTTTTTTCATTAAGTTTCTTTCTTAATATTGCTATTTCTTTTTTTAAACTCTCTATTTCTTTTTCAAAAAATTCCATGGTATTTTTATGTTTTCTTAAGTTATTCTCATTATCACCTATTGATAATGTTAATTGATTAACTTTTTTTGTTAATATAGCATTTTCTTCTGCATAATCATCTATTATTCGCCTAAGCTTATCTATCTCACTGGCACTTCTTCTGCTTTTACTACTTTTATTTTTGCTAGATACTATATCTTTAGGTTCAACAGTTTCTATATTATCTACCACTAGATCTTTTCTAATATTCTTCTTATTTAGCATAATATTATTTCTCAATATTTCTATATCTGAAAGACTATAATAATTTTTATTACCATAACGCTTAACTGATATTATATTTTTTTTCCTGTAATTATCTATAGTAGTAGGACTTATATTAGCAATCTTACACGCATCCTTTTTATCAAAGTATTCTATTCCTATTTTATCTTTAATATTTTCTTTACAAGTATCTGTACCCCCCATTTCATCCTCCTCTTTAAATCACTGAATACTTATAAAGTTATTATTCTATATTTTTCTTCCAAATCCTTCATATTTTTCTAAAAATTCATTTTTCTTATCCCATAAATAGTTTATATTATACTAATTAAACTTATGTGAATCACTAGTTAAAGATTTTTTTATATCTCTCTAAAGTTCTAATTCTGTCTAATTCCCTATCTTTCTTCATGTACTCTACAAAAAAGTCATTGAGCTTAATGGATTTAAAAACATCATTTAATGCTAAATCCAATTCACTTATGGCCGCATAAAAACATGCTCTATTATAATAAAGAAAACATTCTTCTGGATTTTCTTTTATTCCTTCATTAATTATTTCTATGGCCTTCATATAGTCTTCTTTTTCACGATAAATTACAGCATAATTAAGATAACTATACGGATAATATGGCTCTACTTCAATTGATTTCTTGTAATATTCTATAGCTGCTTCTTCATTACCTAATTTTTTACTAAATACTCCCATATTAAATAGAATTCTAAAATGTTTCGGTGAAAGTTCCAGCGCTTTTTCCATATATTTAAATGCTAGTCTTGTATCCCCTAATTCGTCATAAATACATCCTAAATTGGCATTTGCCCATAAATCCTTTGAATTTAACTTAAGTACCTCTGTATAGTTTTTAATAGCTTCCTCCTTATTACCAAGTTCATCATAAGCATTCGCTAAAAAGAAATAAGCTTTTTCATATTTATTATCATTTTCTATGGCTTTTTTATAACATTCAATAGCTTCTTCATATAATTCATCATCATCATAAATTATACCTAAACCATAATAAGCTATAGCACAAGTATTATCAATGTCCAATGCCATCTTATACATCTTTTCTGCTGAATTAAAATCAGCAATTTTATCATAAAGAAATGCTAAATCTAAAATTAAATCTATATCTTTTTTCCCATCTGGACAAGCATAAGCTTTCTTTAAAAACTTTAACGCCTTAAGATAATTTTTTTCTGCCACAAAGCTTCTCCCAATCGAAATATAATTTTCAAACATATATGTATTATCCAAAATATCCACCTCTTCTTTATACAACTGCAAAAATAAAAGGCTGTAGTTAAAAACAGCCATTATTTTTTCTAAATATATTAATTAAAAAATACAATTCCATCTTTAATTATATCTTAAATTTATTTTTTTAATCCACCACTTTTCTAAAAATAATATGGCAGTTTACCATAATTAGTATACCGCCATATATAATCTAATCCCATTTTTTTATTTCATCATTAAAACTACTTTTCTTTCTATGATTTATTATAACTTTAGCAATAAATCCACTGGCAAAAACTAAAAATGTTACTGACCATCCTCCCATAATATTAGCCCATAATGGATATCCTGATTCCCTTCCATATATGCCTCCTCCAGCAAATAATGAATATAAATTCCAAATGCAGAATCCAGTTAAAGCTATTGGTGCAATAAACTTAATTGAACCTATAAACCACCATTTAGGCATTTTATATCCTGATGCATTCCTATTTACTTCCTTTAAAACCTTTGCTGGCTTAAATATCCATCCAATTACTATACATTCTAAAGTGCCTATGATAATCATATTATATTGATTAGTCCAGTTATCAACAATATCTAGCCATGCTAATCCTGATCTAGATATAAATATTAAGGAAATTAAAGCTGCCACAATACATATGGTCATTGTAGTTTTTCTTTTATTTAGTTTAAATCTATCTGCCACTCCTGTTGAAACACCTTCTACTATAGAAAATGCTGAGTCTACAGCTAAAGAAGCTAAGCATAAATAAAATATCATACCGAAGATCGCATTAACCCATCCAGTGTTTGTTAAATTTGCGATTGCTTGTGGAAAAATAATAAAGGCAGTTGCTATTCCTGATGCTGACATATCATTTATAGTCATTCCAACACCATACATGGTAGTAAACATGACAATTCCTGATAAGATACTTACACCTAAGTCAGCAAAAGCAATTACTGTAGCATCTTTAGCAATATTAGCTGAATCACTTAAATAAGAACCATATGCAATCATAATAGCCATCATAATAGATAGACTATAAAATACTTGCCCAATTGCATCAATAACTAAATTTGACATTAATCCTTCATCTATTATTTTAGCAAAATCTGGGGTAAATAGTTTTCCTATACCTTCTATACCACCTGGCATGGAAATACCCTTAATAGCCATTATTATTAAAAATAACAAAGGTAATGTAAGACCTGTATATTTTACTATCCTTCCTACACTAGAAGTTCCTCGCCTTATGCATAAATAAATTAAAGTCCAAGCCACTAAAAGCATTATTATCATAACCCACGGTATTTGAGCTCCTGAAATAGTCCATGAAGTTTCTGTTATATTAGCAAATAAAGAACTTGCTGCTTGAGAATCACCTACCATCCCAGTAAATTTAAAGCTAAAAACAGCCATAGCAATTACCCAAGCAAAAACTACTGCATAATAAGTTGAAATTGCAAAAGCATTAGTTGTAGCTGCCCAACCAACAAACTCTGATTTTTTATTTATGGTTCTAAATGCTCCTGGAGCTCCTTCTCTTGTTTTTCTACCAATAGCTATTTCCATAGTTAACAAAGGAATTCCTAGTGCTAGCATAGCAATTGTATATATCAGTAAAAAAGCTCCTCCACCATATTTTGCAGCCAGACCTGGAAATCGCCATGCATTACCAAGCCCCACTGCCGATCCTATTGCTGCCAAAATAAATGTAGTTCTTGAATCCCATTCTTCTCTTACCTTCAAATTATCACCTCATCAAAATAATAAAATACTTGTAATAATTATATTGATTTGGTAAAAATAAAATTACTTTTTTATAAATCATTTGCAAAAAATAGAAGCTATAATATAAATTTAATAAAATATTATATTCTCTATTTTTTAACTCTATCAACTCCTCTAAAATTATTAATTTCTATTAATTAAAATTAAACTAAAAAATAGGTTCCTGATTATTCATTGAGTATCCATCAGTCTTAACATCTTTAAGCTCAAGTTCAGTATCTTTAACTTCTACATTGCTGAGTTTTTTCACTGGTCCGTAAGATTCATCTAATGAAAGTTCATCTCCCCTTCCTGATATTACCCATAAAGTCCTATATCCCCTTGGAACCACTTCTAACTTTCTTTCACCCTTACCATCAGTGAAGTATATAAGAAGATTACACTTAGTGTTATTAGCATATTCAAATACAGGAGTAAACTTAGTAGCTCCTCCTGATGTCAGCCTTTTCTTTATGTCTCTCACTGATTTTGCCTTATAAACCCTTTTAACTTCCTTGTCACATTCAATGATAGTAATTTCATGATTATAGTTCTTTACAATAGACAACACTTCTTTTATAGCTTGTTTAAACTCTTCATTACTTATACTTCCACTTATGTCAATGGCCACAGCAATTTCAGACTTATGGTTTCGTATTTCCCCTCTTAAATCAAGTCTATTAGGTTGCCTTCTATTTCTTCTAGTTATAGTCTTCTTTTTATTACTTTCTACAGTACCCATAAGTTTCTTAAGCATAATATTCCAAGGTATTTCTCCTTGACTATTTTTTAAGTTAGCTATTAATGACTCCACTTGTGAAGGAATTGTTCCCTTTTGTGATGCATTAATAACTTTTTCCGCAAATTCTCTTAAAGTCTTTTCATCAAACTCATCACTTTCCTGCCACATATCATGCATCTTTTCAGGATTATAAGACTCTATCATAGAATTTGTCACTTGACTATCATCTTCTTCTCCTTCATCATTTTCTTCCATAAGATCCAATTCACTTTGTATTTTTTCAGCATAATACTCTAAGGTATTATATGCTTCCATATTAAGATTATATTTAAGATTTACACCCTTTAAAGTAGTTGAATAGGGAGGTAGATTGTCTAGATATTGATTTACTACTATATCCATTGCTAAATTCACAGTTAATGTACTATATTTATTTTTAAGCTCTTTTGCTCTAGATAAATGAAGTGATAGAACATGATGTATTTCATGCTTTATAGTTGTTTCCATTTGTTTCATATTCAATTGAAGAAACAATATAGGATTAAAATAAATAACATATTTAGCACCTTTAAAATTTACTCCACTGGCACTGGTTATATCAAATCTTATTTCTCTTCCCATTTGAAATAAAAAATATCCATAAAAATTATCCTTGTCTTCCATAAGACTTAAGATAACTTTATCAACTAATTTAAAAAAATCTTCCTTAAACTCTTTTGTTATTTCAGGTTGAAATTTTTCACCATTTCTCTTGGCTTTATACATCTCAGCACTATCTATAAGTTTATTTACTTGTTGATAAAGTTTATTTACTCGCTTTTCAAAATAACTTTCCATATTTTATCCCCTTATCATACTATAAGACTCAAAATAACTTTCAATAAACTTTTCATTATTAAGTGCTTCTTCATATATAACTGGATAATTACTTTTAATATCCTTCATTATGCCTACCATTAAATCAGTTGGATAAACTTTTAAAAATTCAATTAATCTCTCTAAATAAAAGTCATTAGACAAGCTTTCAGCAGTTAATTGAGTTTCTAATGCCTTTAAGATATTATTAGCGCATAAATACAATCTAGTATGGCTTTCTTCTTTAACTTTTTCCTTTACCTCTTCACTTAGAACCTCACCTGTAAAAACATCTTCATAAGCTATAAGAGGACTATGTTCTGCTTCCACAAAGCTAATAAATTCTTCTGCAATAACCTTTCCCACATTACCTCTTATTACATTTAAAAATACTGTTCTTGGTATTTCTCCATTACTTTCTTTATAAAGCTTATAGGACTTAGATACTCTTTCATAACTTCTTGGAGTTGCTCTTACATCCTCTTCATTTGACTTATTTAAGTATTCAGGGAATGTAGAAATAAATTCTATTACTTTACTATCTATATTTGATTCTATAGCCCATTTTATCCATGTATTTTTATCACTTTCCATATTAAGCCATACAAATCTATTTTCCTGTGCTGCATCCATATCAACTACTTGATAGTCAAAATCTGAACTATATTTGCTAGATGGATTCATAGCTGCTAGTATGTTTACATTATCATGTAGTTTATAGCCATTTATTTCTCTATTTAATATTAAATTCATTAATTCCTGTTGCACTGTATGTTCACATCTATTGATTTCATCAATGAATAAAAGTACTGAATTCCCTTTTGATATTTCTTCATCAACTTCTCTTAACTTACTATGAACAGCATATACTGTAGTTTTAATTTCATGTAATATCCCATTACTGTCAACTTTAGTGTAAGATTCAACAGTAGGAAGTCCACCTATTTCTCCTTCCTTTAATAAGTTTCCATCTATTACAATAAAGCTCCATCCGTTTTTTCTTGATAATTTCTTAGCTAACGCTGTCTTTCCTATACCACTTTCACCTACTACTAAAGGCACATCACCACTGGCTAATACTAATTCCACACTTTTTAATGTATCAATAAAATTCATTTTATGTCCTCCTAAATAATCCTTAGCTTTTCATCAACAGCTATTCTTTTTGCCTTCTTACTGCCATATTCATGAATAAATAATATCTTATCCAAATCTATCTTATCACTATCTCTATCAATGCAACTGCATTTTAAAAAGTCTCTTACATATTTTTCATCAACATCATCTTTTGATAATACCTCTTTCAATACTTCAATAACATCATCTTTTTCAACTCTTCTTACGATATATTTTATTACTAATATATTAGCCCTTAAAAAAGCCTTCATCTTATTAGCATCTAATCCATAAATAAAGTTTATGGCAGCTTCATTATTTTTAACAGCCTCTATTTCTGCCTTAAAACAAGGAGTTTTAATATATCTTAAAGCATCATACTTTGCCTTTACTGCTTCAATTTGAACCGCTTCAGATGGTTCCTTTATATATTTTATAGAATCATAATCTTTTCGTACAGCCATTATTTGCAACTCTTCAGCTACTTCCTTTACATACTGTATTGCCCATCCTCTCTGCTCTATAGCTAGCTTTATAACATCATAACTTGGTTTTTTTATATAATTTAAATTGATCCATCCAGCAAGAACAGCATATTTCATCATTTCTTCTGATGGATTCTCTACAAACTCTATGGCTCTTGGATTTGATTTTATTGCTATCTCTTCCATTTCCTTTGTAGTATTTTCTATGTATCTTAATAAAAGCCCATCTCTTTTAAGAGCTATAATTTTCATTTCCTCAGTAGGATTATCTATATTTTTTATAGCAATTGGATTTAATTTCAGCATTCCTAATATCTTTGCTTCGTCCATTTTAATTGCTCCTTCCTTTTATTAAGTTTTTACTTAATAATAATTATCTACTAATATTATAAATAGTTTTTTCCTTAATTAAAAGTATAATTTTTTAATGCATATGAATAAGTAGAAATTAATACTAAATGATAATTTTTATTTTTAAGTAAAAAAGCATGGAATTTAAAAATCTCCATGCTTTTCATCATATATATCTTTATATAATGGTTTTCTACCTTTATAAATCTTCTTTTTTTCCTATTAATTCAGGTTCTTTTATCTCTTCATTTTCAGTATCATCAGTATCTACAGCGCTATTATCACCAATTGTTGCTACTATTGCATCCTCAACGGCATCTAATCTCATTCCTTCTGGAATAACTAAATCTTTAACAAGTATTTTATCACCAAAATTTAATTTTCCTACATGACATTTAATATTTTCTGGAAGCTTACTAGCTTCACCATATAATTCAACTTCTGAAATTAGAACTTCTAATAATAATTGACGCCCTTCTAGAGCAGATTGTCCATCAAATACCACTGGTATCTTCATCTTAATCTTTTCATTTTTCTTAATATCTTGAAAATCAATGTGTATCACCTTTCCAAAAGGATCTGTTTGTAATTCCTTAACTACACAATTTTCAATATGTCCATTTAAATTTAGAGAAAGAATTGAACTTTTAGCCAATGTTAAAAGTTTGTACATGTCTTTTCTAGTAATCTTAATTGACACTGTATTGTCTAAATGTGATCCATAAAGTACTGCTGGTACTTCTCCATGCATTCTTACTTTTTTACCTTTTTCATTTCTTTCACTTACATTAAATACTACACTTTCCACAATAACCCCTTCTTTCAATTATTGACTACATTTTTATTATAGTGATTATAAAAACTTATTTACTTGTAATTATTGCCATTTATTTAGCTATTAAACTTATTTTGTATAAATTTTCATAAATTCACTTAATAATTTTATTATAATACTTTATAGAAATTATTCCCAGAACAATTTTTACTTCTTTTTCTAATAAAGTTTATTCTACCTTTCTTTTTTAAAATTATTATTAAAATACTCTATAATCCTCAAATCTTCTTTTTAATTTACATATTAGATATTTGATAATTATTATTAAAAACTATATAATATTGCTAAATGAAATATATCATACAATTTTGTAAATACATATAAAGGAGATTTAATATGGCTAATAATGAAAATTTAACAAAGAAAACTATTGAGGTTCAAGCACCTAAAAAAATTAAATATCAATGTCTTCACACAACTGAAGAAAAAGAATGTACTTGTATCAGAAGCAAAGGCTTAGTATTAAAGAAAGAATCATAAAATCAAAAAGTATGGCTTAGATAATTGGTAAAGTGGTACCTATGTCAAGGACATTTTAAAAAAGAGAGTTAGGAATTTAAAAGCTGATTTCTGTATTGTACAGAGTTAGCTTTTTTAAATTCCATTTGCAACGATCATTGTTATAATAATCAATATAGTCATCTATAATTAATTGAAGTTCTTGCATCTTTAGCAAATTTTAAATTAGGATTTTCAATTAACTTACTAATATTCTTCTCTTGTTTAGGTTTTGAGTGTCTATATTTCAAAATTAATTCACGATATACTTTGAAACTTTTCTGGTTATTTTTTTTTCTTATTATTTTCATCAATAAATATTCCTTTTCCTCTAACAACTTTTAGCCCAGATACATTATAGTATTCTAACCATTCATTTAATTTACAAATATCATAATAAATACTTCTTTTAGATACTTCTAGTTTCTGGGATATTTGATTAAGAGAACTATAATATGTAGCTTTTAAAAGCATGTCCAATATTTTTTGCACCTACTATTAATGTAGACAATGATAACTCCTCCTAAATTCTACCTAATATAAATATAGTATATGAAAATATCCCATTTTTTCAAGTAAAACTAAATATGTATATTTTAAAATCAACATATTTAACTTTGTAAAATAAAAAATCAACTATTTTTCATATAGTTGATTTTTTATATAACTACTAAAATATATTAATCTCAAAAAACTTTATTATCTACTTCTTATTTTTCTCTTTATATTTAATTACACATTCTTTACAAATACAAGCCTTACCTCTTAAGTTTTCAGGTATCATTTCTCTTAATTCTTTGGGAACTTCTATTTTCTCACACCAGCAACCATTATGTGTTAAACCATTTTCATATCCACAATTATTATGTTTGCCACAAAGTGGACATATGCTTTTATTAATTTCCATTTTACTTTCTCCTTTATGTTTATTAATTAGCATCTGTGATTTCATATACTTTTTCATTTCATATCAAATCACTTTTATATTCTTTACACTTTCACTAAACTAAAGTTCTTTTATTTATTTCATAAATAAAATTTTAAACAAACCCTTCTTTTTTCAATAGTATATAATATAAATCTAATGATAGGAGATGAAATACATGTCATTTAATGACTATAATAATGAAATTTCTTGCTGTAACCCTTTTTATAATTATGGCAATGATTTTACAGCCTTTAGTAACTCCTGCTTTAACTCACTAGTAATATTATTCTTATTTTTTGGTGGTGGACGAGGTCCAGGTAGCTTTTGGAGCCCTTATAACCAAATATATGGATGTAGTGGCTTTAATTCTGATTGGTGTAATAATACTGGCTTTACGAAGCTTGGAGCCAATACTCCTACTTCACTTAATTCCATTGGACTTTCTAATGGTAACTACCAACCATAAAATATTCCTAAATCCATCTTCCTAAACTATTTTTTTATATAAAAATAACGCTCAGTAATATTCCAGTTACTAAGCGTTATTATATAAAATTATACTATATTGATTATAAATAGTCAAAGATTAATACTATTTTATTTATCTTCCTCCATGCTATTTTCTGTATCTTCTGCTTTTTCTTGAATACTCTCTACCTCTTCAACTACTTCAGCTTTCACTTCTTCCACAAGTTTTGCTCCACATTTTGAACAATATGCTACAGTATTATCTTGTTCTGTTCCACAGTTACTACAAATTTTTATTCCCTTTATAAGTTGAAGCTCTTTCTTCATTGCTTCCAATACTTGAAGTGACTCTGTTATACATGAACAAATATCCTGTATCTCCGCCACTTGATTTCTAGCATATAGTGTAAAATATTTCTTTCCTAATTCAGTATATAATCCATCAATCTTCTTTTCTTCATCTTTTATCTTATTACTTAGCTTGCTTATCTCAGCTATTTCCTTAGTTCTTTTAACAGTTTCTTGCCCTACATTAGATATCTTTTTACCAAAATTACTAAAAAACTCTGTCATAAAATTTCTCCTATTTTAATCAATCTATTCATTGTAATTTTATTATTTTTTTATGCTTTTATTACTATATTTAATTAAAGATACTATTTAAAGAATCTTAAATTAGACATAGAGATATTCATTTTTATAAAAAATAAAATAAGCATTCCAATAACCACTTTCTTTACTACCTAATATCAATATGAAACCATTTCTAAAATCTATATGAATCTTTTTTTATTATTTTATTTCTCTTATAACATGTGTTTTCTTATTATTAATCCAGCTATTTTTATCAATTTCAATAAAATAGCCTTGTCCATTTTTAACTTGCCAATTATAAAAGTCCTCATGTGGACTAGAATACTTGTCTAAAATAGCCATTATTGTACCGCCATGAACAATCAAGGCAACACATTCTTCACCTAACGATTGATTTATTATTTCTTCAAAGCACTTCTGACATCTTGTGATAAACTCTTCACGCCTTTCACCATTTGGTATATTGAAAGTTCCACCACTAGCCAACCATCTTTGATAATTAAGGTCATCTTTTAACTGATCATAATTCTTATTTTCAAAATCACCAAAGTTTGTTTCCTTTAAATCATCTTTTATTATGATTTCTGCTTTAGGATATATCATCTTAGCCGATTCCACACATCTCTTCATTGGACTTGAGTATACTTTATAAGCTCTTGGATAAATTTCTTTTGATATAGCATCAAATAATGAATATATACCATTTAGAGAAAGACTTTCATCTGTAACACCTATATATTTTTTATTTTTATTACCTTCAGTTATACCATGACGAATTAATGCAACACTTAAAGTTGAACTGAAATTTGTCTTTTCATTTCTCTCATCATGTGTATTTTCTTTTTTTATAATTACAGGTACACCAGCCATTACTCTGATAACAATGGCTGCTTTCTTAGCAATATTTGTACATGCCCTTCCTGTTTCTTCTCTCCAAATTCTTTCTTCTTTATCTAAAGGGACAATTCCACAACCAATTTCATCACTAATTATGATAATATCATTATTTTTTTCCAATAGTGCTTCAACAAAAGAAAGTATATTAATATTATCATTTAAAAGCCTTCTACATAATAAATGGAAATTGTATAATACCCTTTTATTTATATTATTGTAATCACATTCTTCACCATTACAAACATCCTCTTTAGTCAGATTATTCTTATCCAATACATATTTAAGCTTTCCTTGTGCTGTTCCGCCTATTACAAACTCTATCATGGTGTTCCTCCAAAAATAACTACAGCTATTAATAGTATAAATTCTAATATTTGCAAGAAATATCCAGCTAAGTCACCAGTTATTCCTTCAAATTCATTATACGACATTTTCTTATACTTAACAAAACATAAAATTGTCAAAATTATTGTACCAATGGCCAATAATCTATTTATAAATAGCATTATAACAAAAATAATCCCAATGTAAACAAACATACATTTCTTTACCACTTGTCTTTCAGCTGCATTGGAAAACATATATGCAAGACCACTATTTTTCGAACATTTAAATGTAACAATTGCAAATGCACTAAAAGCTCTTGATAGCATAAATACTAGAGCAATAAAAATTATATTATCTATTGTTATATTAACTTCTGTCCAAAAAGAAAATACTGCAATGAAATATACAACACAATATATTAAAGCAAAGGCTCCAATATGAGGATCCTTTAAAATTTCCAACTTTTTTTCTCTACTTTGATGTGAACTTCTAGCATCTACTGTATCACAAAATCCATCAATATGTATTCCACCAGTAATAATTACTGGTATAATAGTAGCAATACCAGCAAATAAAATACTACCTATTGCTAAAAATTTAGCTAAGTACATCCATGCAGCCATTATTATTCCTATTACAAGTCCCACCAATGGGAAAAAGCACATGGCATATTTCATATTTTCCTTTTTCCAATCAATATTAGGCATAGGAATTTTAGAGTACATAGAAAATGTAATTATCATTGATTCTAAAATATTTTTCATCTTTAATCACCTACAATTTCTAAACTTCTATAAGAAGAATTATTTTATTCTTACTTCTATTCCATAAACTATCTCTATAACTTCATCGGCCATAATTGATAACTCTTTATTTATTATAGCTAAATTTTTAATATAATCTTCTGTATCTACATCATATTTATTCCCATCAGAAAAAATTTCATTACTTACAATAACCAAATTTTCACATTTACCTTTTAATATTCTAATTCCTCTTATAATTTCTGCTACAGCATTTTCTCTACATCTATTTTTATTATACATTTCATTAGCTAATAAATTAGAAATACATTCTAACAGAATTGTACTATCCTTAGTAATATCCTTACTTTTTATGGAGTCTAAACCATAAGGGCATTCTATTGTATGAAATCCCTTTTCTATTCTCATTTCTCTATGTCTTGCTATCTTTTTATGACATTCATCATCATAGGGCATCATTGTAGCAATATATATTAATGAACCTTTTTTTCGAGACATACTTATATTTTCAGCATATTCTGATTTTCCACTGGCTGCCCCACCAGTAACTAATGTAAGCATAAAACTACCTCCTTTAAAAGAATTTAACTATACAGTATTTTTATTTACAAGCTAATTAAATCAGAAACCCCTAATAAAGAAGTTTCTGATTCTTTGCTAAAAACTATATAATTATAAATTAACTTAATGGTTTGTATTTATCAATATTTATTTCTTCAAAGGTGCTCATATTTTTATACACTGTCATGGCCATATCTAATAATGGCATTACAGATACAGCACCTGTACCTTCTCCTAAACACATATTGCAATCTATAAATGGCTTTAAATTCAATTCTTCCATAATTGCAATTGCAGCAGGTTCTTTTGATAAATGAGATGGTATGATATATCCTTTAACTTTTGGACAAATCTTCACAGCCACTAAAGCTGCCACTGCAGAAATAAATCCATCAATGACTATAGGAATATTTAATGCTGCTCCACCAATAAATACACCCACAAGTCCTGCAATATCAAGGCCTCCAACTTTACTTAAAACATCAATCGGATCTTCCTTTTCTGGATTATTAATTTCGATGGCTTTCTTTATTGAATTTATCTTCTTATCTAAACCACTTGATGATAACCCTGCTCCTCTTCCTGTTACCTCTTCCACATTTCTATCTAAAAGAACAGCTGCAATTGCGCTGCTAGTAGTTGTATTACCAATACCCATTTCACCGGTAGCAATTATTCCATATCCTTTATCCTTTAAATCTTTAACTATTTTAATACCGCATTCAACAGCTTCTATAGCCGTATATTTTGTCATTGCAGGCTCTTTAGTCATATTCTTAGTACCATACATCAACTTTTTTTCTATTAGACCATCAATATACATATCTCTTGCTATGCCTATATCAACAGGTATTACATCTACATTTACACACTTTGCCATATTATTAACAGATGTCTCGCCCTTAACCATATTTGCAGCTACAATTGCTGTAACTTCCTGTCCTGTCTGTGTTACTCCTTCTTCAACTACCCCATTATCAGCACACATCACTACAACAGCTCGCTTTTTAAGATTTACATTGGGGTTCCTTGTTATTCCAGCTATCTTAATAACTACTTCTTCTAATAGACCTAAACCATTAAGCGGCTTTGCTATGTTATTCCAACGTTTTTCTGACACTTTCATAGCATCTATATCTAGTTCTTTAATTACTGATAACATATCTTTTAAATAAACTGACATCCTACCTCACCTTTTTATAATCATTACATTTATCTATGAAATTACTTGCAAAGGCAATATTGAAATAATAATGCTACTCAACTTGAGTTAATAATCTTTTCATTACATCCTTAACTTTAGGCATTCCTAACTCTTCTTGCGCTATGACAATAACTGCCTTTATATCATTATCCGATGAATCCATTTTATATGCTGCAAACTTCATTATTACATCATCATCAAGGAATTCTTCTATTTCTACTGCAATTTCTTCTGTAAGAGCCATATACTCTTCAAATAAAATGTCTTCATCTAATTCACTTAAATTAAATTCTTCACTTAACTCTTCATTTAACAAATCAATGTTCATACTTAAATTGAAAGCAACTATATCTTCTCTCTTAGAGCCTTTACTCATATCTTTTATTACTTTAAATTCAGTATTATCCTCAATTAATTTTTTCATATCCATGCTGTCTACAACTCTATTTCCAAATGCTATATACATTAAACTATCTCCTATATTTTTTATTATTTCATTGTTATATTGTTTGTCTTTGGGAATAATCCTTCAAAGAATTTATCAAATCCATCATCACATAATTCAATATTCTCATTATCATTTACATAGAAATTATTCATAGTTCCTACTATTAAATCAAATTTCTTTAAATTGCTTTCTTCTAATAATACATTATATAAATATGCTAAATGATTTTGCATATAAACTTGCATTTCTTTTACTTCTTCATCAGTAAGCTTTCCTTCTTCTTGTAATTTCTTTACTGGTCCATTTTTAAATATAAAATATGTACTTGCTTTAGTAATATTTTTTATATATTCTTGTAAAATTTTTCCTTCCATTATTACAACACCTCATACACTTAATTTTTCACTCATACAGTATATCATATTTACATAACTAATATCAAAATATGGTGATTTTTAATAATATTATCTATAAATTTAGCAAATCTATGCTTATAATATAATAAATAAGTATAAATAAAGGAGATGTTTATTTGAATTCATTATTAAAAACTAATGACTATATTGGACTTGTAGCTAATTCTAATGGTATTGATATAGCAAATAAAGATAAAATCGATACTTTAATAGCATGTCTTAAAGAGCTTGGATTAAATCCCCTTCTTTCATCTATATTTTATAAAAAGCAAGGACCATTTAATGGTACTGGGCAGGAAAGAGCTGATGTACTCAATACATATTTTAATGACCCTAACATAAAGGCTATCTTTGACCTTTCTGGTGGAGATCTTTCTAATGAAACACTAGATTACATCGATTTTCAAACTATATCAGATAATCCTAAGCCTTTTTTTGGCTATAGTGATTTATCAACACTATTAAATGCCATAAATACTAAATCTCATATAGCTACTTATCATTATCAATTAAGACACCTTATAGGTAGAAACTCTCTTGAACAAAAAGAATACTTTTTAAATAGCTTTATGAAGTCTAATATGCCTAAATTTAAATATGAATTTATTCGCGGTTCACAAATGGAAGGTATTGTTATTGGAGGTAATATACGTTGTTTCCTTAAGCTTATGGGCACCAAATATCAACCTGACTTTAATAATAAAATCTTATTCCTTGAAAGTTTAAGTGGAGATTGTGCAAAGATGGCAACATTTCTTAGACAATATAAGCAAATAGGTGCCTTTGATAATCTTAATGGAATCATACTTGGAACCTTCACTGAAATGGAAAAAGAAAAATATAAACCTACCATTGAAGAAATGATTATTTCTTTAGTAGATTCCTCTATTCCTATAGCTAAATCTTTGGAACTAGGCCATGGTGAAGATTGTAAATGTATTATAATTGGCAATCATTATTCATTAAAAAAACAAAAACTGGAAGTTTAATTTCCAGTTTTTATTTCATTCATATCATAAAAATTTTCAGATATAAACTTAAATAGTACTTCACTTAATTTTTCCAAATCACTATAATCTATGTTATCAAGATTATCATTATTAGTATGAACAATATCTATTATATTATCATCACCAAGGACAAGTGATGGGTATCCATACATTCTAAATATTTGATGATCACTGGTTCCTCTGAGAACACCATTTTTAGTTGCATAAATATTATCATTATATGCAACTCCTTCTTCATTAAACAGTTCTCTCATAGCACTATATAATTTCTCAGATTTTACATCATTATTTCCCATTGCTAATTCCATACAATTTTTTGCACCAACACAATCAATATTTATATTATAGCATTTGTTATATTTCTTATTATATTTTTTCATAAATTCATTACTTCCATTTAAACCTGTTTCTTCAGCATTATAGGCAACAATTACAATATCATCTTTAAAGACTTTTTTCTTGGCTTCTACATTTAGTTTTCTAGCAGTTTCTAAAATTACGCTTATACCTGACGCATTATCAATAGCTCCCATTAATTTCTGTCCATTATCACCTACAATATGATCAAAATGTGCTGTTAAAAATACAGCATTTTCTCCTTCAGTTCCTTTTATAACACCTACCACATTATTAATAGCGAAATTCTCCTTACCTCGATATCTCAATCCTGTTTCATTATAAAAGCTTTTTCCATCAAATATATCCAATTCTATTTCTGTAAAATAATCTTTTATATACTCAGCAGCCTTTATATTTTCATCTGTTGCTACTACTCTACCTCTATATTCATCTGAGCATAATGTTTCCATTATCTTTTGAACATTTTCTGTACTTTCAACTTCATACTGTTCTTTATTAATTAATGCCTCAGCACCAATATTACTTAATATAAATATTAGCACTGATAGTAAAACTTTAATTACTATTTTTTTCATTTATCAACTTTCCCTTTACAATAAATATAAAATTTTAAATGACATAAAACTTTTAATTCTATGTCATTTAACATTCAACTACCTTCTTAATAAATATACTCCTAGAGCACCTAATGCCATTCCAACTCCTAAATACATTAAGGGTTTGGAATCAAATTGCATCATATTTCTAATATTAAATCCTTCATCTTCCTGCTCATCATTTTCATAATCATAATTATCATCACAGCAAAATATACACTCTTCCTTATCATGAATTTTCGGTCTTTTCACTCTTCTCATAATTGCATTTAATTCTTTTTCGAGATTTATTCCTGTACTTAAATTCATTAATTATCACCTCAAAGTTATTATAAACATTTTATTTAAGTATTACTCTCCATATCTTATTCTATTTAATATATTTTTTTTATTTTTCTTAAATTTAATTGTTACACTAATTTTTTTTATTGCTTATTCTCATTTACGAGTATTTTATTTAAGACTTTATATGGTATAAATTTTTAAATCATATCTGTTTTTTCATATTAAGTCTAATGCAATATATGATTATAAGAATGAGTAACAACTAGTATATATTTACCTCTTCATAAAAATCTAACAGTTACTTTTTATTATTACTTATACTTATTTACGAGTATTTTATTTAAGTTTATATAAAAAATATTAATGGGGACGTCTCATAAATGATTTTTAAATCATTTATGTAGACG